>CAZGSW010000033.1:0-14387 GCA_964528635.1 uncultured Rhodoplanes sp.
TCCCGACGCGTTCCACGGCTGGAACGAGGTGGCGTCGATCGGCTCCTACATCTCCGCGCTGGGTCTGGTGTTCTTCTTCATCGGACTGGGTGTCGCCTTCTCCCGCAAGGTGAAGGCGGCGGACAATCCGTGGGGACCGGGCGCCACCACGCTTGAGTGGACGCTGTCGTCGCCCCCGCCGTTCCATCAGTTCAACGTGCTGCCACGGGTCAAATAATGTCGCTGATGAGCGAAGGCGCCGGTCTCTCCCGCCCGCTGGCGAGCGAGATCGCGCGTCCGGAGCCCGGCGTCAGCGAAGCCGGCGTCGGGGATTACCTTGCGCTGATGAAGCCGCGGGTGATGTCGCTCGTCGTGTTCACGGCGCTCACCGGCCTGCTCGTCGCGCCGGGCCACCTGCATCCCGTGCTGGCCTTCACCGCGCTGCTCTGCATCGCGGTCGGGGCGGGCGCCGCCGGCGCGCTGAACATGTGGTACGACGCCGATATCGACGCGGTGATGAGCCGGACCTTGAGCCGGCCGATACCGGCGGGCCGTGTCGCCCCCGGCGAGGCGCTGGCGTTCGGCATGACGCTGGCGGTCGGCTCCGTGGTCATGCTCGGGCTGATGGTCAACGTGCTGGCCGCGGGCCTGCTCGCCTTCACGATCTTCTTCTACGCCGTCATCTACACGATGTGGCTCAAGCGCTGGACGCCGCAGAACATCGTGATCGGCGGCGCCGCGGGCGCGTTCCCGCCCATGATTGGCTGGGCCGCCGCGACCGGCGCGATCGGCATCGAGTCGGTGCTGCTGGTGCTGATCATCTTCTTCTGGACGCCGCCGCACTTCTGGGCGCTCGGGCTTCTTCGCACCGGCGAATATGCCCGCGCCGGCGTGCCGATGCCGCCGGTGGTGGCGGGTGCCGACGAGACCCGCCGCCAGATCCTGATCTATTCCTGCGTGCTGGCCCCGGTCGGCGCCTCGCCCTGGCTGCTCGGCTATGCCGGACCGCTGTACGGTGCGGCTTCGGTGGTCCTCGGTGGTGCGATGATCTGGCTGTCCTGGCAGCTCTGGCGTGCGCCGGCCGACAGCGCGGCGCGCCGCCTGTTTGCGTTCTCGATCCTTTATCTGTTCGCCCTGTTCGCGGTGCTGCTTGCCGACAGCGGGATCGCTGCCCTGCTCCACCGGGCCGCCGCATGAGGCACGTCATGGCAGAACAGCCGAACGAACCGGGGATCGTGCTCACCGAGGAGCAGAAGCGGCAGCGCCGCAACCGCTCGGTCGCACTGGCCCTGATTCTCGGCGCGCTGGTGCTGCTGGTCTACGTCGTGACCGTGGTCAAGCTCGGCCCCGGCGTGCTGCAGCGTCCGATGTGAGCGGCCCATGAACGACCGACCGATGAACGAACGGCCCACAAACGAGCACGAGCCACCCAGACTCCGCCGCCGTGACGTCGTGGTCGCCGCGAGCGCGGGCGCGTTTGCCGCGTTCATGGTCGGCATGTCGTATGCCGCGGTGCCGCTCTACGACTGGTTCTGCCGCACCACCGGGTTTGGCGGCACCACGCAGGTTGCCACCTCGGCGCCGTCGGAGATTCTTGACCACAAGATCACCGTGCGGTTCGACGCCAACGTCGGGGCCGGGTTGCCGTGGCGCTTCGAGCCGGAAGTGACCTCGATCAAGGTCCGGCTCGGCGAGGTCGTCACCGTTCATTACCGCGCCATCAATCTGGCGGCGAGGGAGACCCACGGCCTCGCGGGATACAACGTCACGCCCCTGAACCTGGGCGCCTACTTCCAGAAGATCAATTGCTTCTGCTTCACCGATCAGACGCTGAAGGCCGGCGAGAAGCGGGACATGGCTGTCGTGTTCTATGTCGATCCCAAGATCGCGCAGGACGATGACGGCAAGTTTGTCGACACCATCACACTGTCCTACACCTTCCATCCGCAGCGCGAAGCGCTGCGGCCGGTGGCGGCCAGCGGTCCGGCCGGGGGGCCGGGGCGAATCTAACGGAGACCGGAAATGGCCGACGCGCACGCCAAGCCGCAACACGACTACCATCTCGTCGATCCGAGTCCCTGGCCGGTCGTGGGTTCGATATCGACGTTTATCATGGCGGTCGGTGCGATCTCATGGATGCACCACATGTTCACGATCGCGCCGCTGGTGTTCTTTGCCGGCGCGGTGGGGGTCCTCTACACCTTTGCGGGCTGGTGGGGCGACGTGATCCGCGAGGCCGAGCACGGCGGCTATCACACCCGCGTGGTGCAGATTTCCCATCGCTACGGGATGATTCTGTTCATCGCCTCGGAGGTGATGTTCTTCGTCGCCTGGTTCTGGGCCTATTTCAACGTCGCGCTGTTCCCCGACGACCTGCATCAGTTCGCGCGCACCGAACTGATCGGCGGGCAGTGGCCGCCGGCGGCGAGCGCCGACGGCGAGAAGTTCCGCGGCACGTTCGATCCGTGGAACCTGCCGCTGCTCAATACGCTGATCCTGCTGACCTCCGGCACCACGGTGACGTGGGCTCACCACGCGCTGCTGCACGGCGATCGCAAGGGGCTGATCAACGGTCTGTGGCTGACGATCGCGCTCGGCGCCCTGTTCAGTTGCGTGCAGGCCTACGAATACATGCATGCCGCCTTCACGTTCTCGGGTCACATCTACGGCGCCACCTTCTTCATGGCGACCGGGTTCCATGGCTTTCACGTTCTGGTCGGCACGATTTTCCTGACCGTCTGCCTGATCCGCTCCTACAAGGGCCATTTCACGCCGACGCACCATCTCGGCTTCGAGTTCGCCGCCTGGTACTGGCACTTCGTCGACGTGGTCTGGCTGTTCCTGTTCGTCGCGATCTACGTCTGGGGCGCCGGCACGCCGCTGGCGCACTGACGCAGTGCAGGGCTGACTGAAATGGGGCGGCGCGAGCCGCCCCATTTTGCTTTAAGGGCACCCATGACTCAGGATCCCGTGACCAAGGCTCAGCTTTCGCCGATCCGGACCGGACTGATGTGCCGTTGCCCGCGTTGCGGCGAGGGCAGCCTGCTGGACGGCTTTCTCGGTGTACGGCCGGCCTGCGAGTCCTGCGGTCTGGACTATGGATTCGCCGATGCGGGTGACGGGCCGGCAATTTTCGTCATTCTGTTCGCCGGGTTCGTCGTGGTGGGCGCGGCGCTTGCGGTCGAGGTCATGTACGAGCCGCCGCTGTGGCTGCATGCGCTGCTCTGGCTGCCGCTGATCCTGGTCACCACGCTGCTGCCGCTGCGCGCGCTTAAAGGTCTGATGATCGCGCTGCAATACCGCAACAAGGCCGCGGAGGGCCGCCTGGAACGGCACGAGCCGTGACCGCGGACCGGCCCCGCCTGCTGCTGCCGTCCGTCATCACGCTGACGGGTCTTGCCGTGCTGATCGGGCTCGGCACCTGGCAGCTCGAGCGCAAGGCGTGGAAGGAGGATTTGATCGCGACGCTGGAGCAGCGCGTATCGGCGCCGCCTGCCGATCTGCCGCCGCCGCAGGCCTGGGACACGCTGCGGCCCGCGGATGCCGAATTCCGGCGTGTCCGCCTGCGCGGCGTGTTTCAGGACGACAGCGCGTTTCTCTACACCAGCGGCTCGGCGCTGCGCGACGACGTGAAGCGGCCCGGTTATTTCGTGTTCTCGGCTGCCGAATTGCCCGATGGGCGGCGCGTGGTGGTGAACCGCGGTTACACCGCCGACAGGTCCGCTCCCCTCGCGAGCGGCGCGGCCGAGATCGTGGGCTATCTGCGATGGCCGGAGGATTCGTCCTGGTTCGTCGCCGACCGCGATGCCGGGGCGAACGTCTGGCATGTGCGCAATCATCTCAGGATGGCGGAGGGCCTGGGATGGGGCAGCGTTGCTCCGTTCTATATCGAGCAGGAATCCCCGGTGCCGCCGGGCGGGGTGCCGCACCCGGCTGCGTTGCACCCGAACCTGCCGAACAACCACCTGCAATATGCGTTGACCTGGTACGGGCTGGCGGCGGCGCTGCTGGCCGTGTTCGCGGTCTGGCTGGTGCGGCGGGGACGCCCGGAGGACAGTCCGGCAGGGCCCGGAAACCGATAATTTTCGCTGGTATCCCAGATACTTGACTGCCTCCCGCCGATTCCTTGTTAAAGCCCGGGTCAGCCTCTAGTGTCCGCCCGAACCGCCAAGGATCTCTCCGTTGCAGTACGTCTCCACCCGCGGTGAGGCTCCGCCGCTCGGATTTATTGACGTCACGCTCGCGGGCCTCGCCCGCGACGGCGGACTCTACGTGCCGGAGACCTGGCCGCGGCTGTCGCCGCAGACCATCGCGGGCTTCGCCGGCCGGCCCTACGCCGAGGTGGCCGTCGAGGTGATCCGGCCGTTCGTCGGCGGCGCGATCTCCGATGCCGACCTGTCGCGCATGGCGAGCGAAGCCTACGGCACGTTCCGCCATCCGGCGGTGGTGCCGCTGACCCAGCTTGGCCCGTCCACGTTCGTGCTTGAGCTGTTCCACGGCCCGACGCTGGCCTTCAAGGATGTCGCCATGCAGTTGCTGGCGCGGCTGATGGATCACGCGCTGGCGGCGCGCGGCGAGCGCACCACGGTGGTGGTCGCGACATCGGGCGACACCGGCGGCGCCGCCGTCGAGGCGCTGCGCGGCCGGGCCCGCGCCGACCTGTTCGTGCTGTTCCCGCAGGGCCGCATCTCCGACGTGCAGCGCCTGATGATGACGACGGCAGGCGATCGGAATGTCCATGCACTGGCGATCGAAGGCACGTTCGATGACTGCCAGGCCGTCGTGAAGGGGCTGTTCAACCATCACGCTTTCCGCGACCGGGTCCGGTTGTCCGGCGTCAACTCGATCAACTGGGCGCGGATCGTCGCGCAGACCGTGTATTACTTCACCGCGGCGGTGGCGCTCGGCGCGCCGCACCGCAAGGTCGCCTTCACGGTGCCGACCGGGAATTTCGGCGACATCTTCGCGGGCTACGTGGCGGAGCGCATGGGCCTGCCGGTGGACCGGCTGGTCGCCGCCACCAACGTGAACGACGTGCTGGTGCGCACCGTCTCCAGCGGCACCTGCGAACTGCGCGAGGTGACGCCGACCTCGTCGCCGTCGATGGACATCCAGGTGTCGTCCAACTTCGAGCGTCTGCTGTTCGAGGCCTACGGCCGCGATGCCGCGGCAGTGCGCGCCCTGATGGCGTCGCTCGCGCAGTCGCGGCGGTTTTCGATCGCAGCGCCTGCGTTGTCGGAGATCCGGACCCGGTTCGGCGCCGGCCGCGCCGACGAAAGCGAGGTCGCCGCCTGCATCCGCACCGTGCTGCGCGAGACCGGCCGTTGCATCGATCCGCACACCGCGGTCGGCGTTGCGGTGGCGGAGAAGGAGACGCGGGATCCGTCGATCCCGATGATCGTGTTCGGCACCGCTCATCCTGCCAAGTTCCCGGACGCGGTCGAGGCGGCCTGCGGCCACCGGCCGGCGTTGCCGGACTGGCTTTCCGACCTGGACAAGCGTCCCGAGCGGGTTACTGCCATGGCGGCCGATCAGGCCGCGGTTGAACGATACATCCTGGCGGCCAGCCGTGCCGCGCGTGAAGGAGCTGCGGCATGAGCGTAGAAGTCACCAAGCTGCCGTCGGGTCTGACCGTGGTATCCGACAGCATGCCGCATCTGCAGACCGTGACGCTCGGCGTCTGGGTCGGGGCCGGCAGCCGCGACGAGCTGGCCAACGAGCACGGCATTTCGCACCTGCTCGAGCACATGGCGTTCAAGGGAACCAAGCGCCGCAACGCGCGGCAGATTGCGGAGACGATCGAGGCGGTGGGCGGCGATATCAATGCCGCGACCGGCTTCGAGACCACCGGATATTTCGCCAGCGTGCTCAAGACCGATGTGCCGCTGGCGCTCGACGTGCTGTCCGATATCCTGTCGAACCCGCTGTTCGATCCCGCCGAGCTCAAGCGCGAGCAGAACGTCATCGTTCAGGAGATCGGCGCTTGCGAGGATACCCCGGACGATCTGGTGTTCGACTTCCTGCAGGCCACCGCCTATCCCGACCAGCCGATGGGCCGTTCGATTCTCGGCACCCGCGAGACGGTGTGCTCGTTCAAGGACGTCAGCCTGCGCGCCTATCTGGCGCGGAACTACCGCGCGCCGGGCATGGTGATTTCGGCGGCGGGCGCGGTCGATCACGCGCAGATGGTTGCCGAGATCGAGCGGCTGTTCGCCGGCTTCAACGGTCCGGCCAAGACCCTGCCGCAGGCCGCCCGATTCGGCGGCGGCGCGCGGCTTGAGTCGCGCGAGCTGGAGCAGGTCCATATCACGTTCGCGCTGGAGGGGCTGGCGCAGCGCCATCCCGACTTCCACAGCCTGCAGGTGTTCACCAGCATCCTGGGCGGCGGCATGTCGTCCCGGCTGTTCCAGGAGGTGCGTGAGAAGCGCGGCCTCTGCTACACCATCTCGTCGTTCCACATGCCGTTCTCGGATTCCGGGATGTTCGGCATCTACGCCGGCACCGACGCCGGCGACGTCGAGGAACTGGTGCGGGTGGCGATCGACGAGACCGCGCGCACTGCAGCCACCATCACCGAGGCCGAGGTCGACAAGGCCAAGGCGCAGATGAAGGTGGGACTGCTGATGGCGCTGGAAAGCTCGGGCGCCCGCGCGCGCCAGCTTGCCAACCAGATCATGATTCACGGCCGGCCGATCCCGCTCGCCGAAATCGTCGCCAAGATCGAGGCGGTGACGGTGGACAGCGCCCGTGCCGCGGGCCGCGCGCTGCTCGGCCGCAGCCGCCCGGCGGTGGCGGCGCTCGGACCGGGCAAAGGTCTGGAAGGCGCCGCAACCATTATCGACAGTCTGGCGAGGCAGGCGGCATAATTCCCCGCATGGCGCTGTTCCGCACGATCGGATCTCCGGAGCCGCTGCCGCCGATCATGGGCGACAGCGTGGTGCTGCGCACGCCGCAGATGTCGGACCATGCAGCGTGGGCTGCGGTGCGCGAAGCAAGCCGCGCTTTCCTGACGCCATGGGAGCCGATCTGGCCGGCCGACGATCTGACGCGCCCGGCGTTCCGGCAGCGCCTGCGGCGCTATGCGGAGGACTTGCGCTCCGACCAGGCCTATCCGTTCTTTGTGTTCCGCAAGGAGGACAACGCGCTGGTCGGCGGGCTTGCGCTCGCCAACGTGCGGCGTGGTGTCGCCCAGGCCGGCAGCCTCGGCTACTGGGTCGGCGAGCCTTATGCGCGGAAGGGTTACATGAGTGCGGCGGTGCGTGCGCTGGTTCCTGCAGCGTTCGAGATGCTGCGGCTGCATCGCGTGGAGGCGGCCTGCATCCCCACCAACGTCGCATCGACCCGGCTTCTGGAGAAATGCGGGTTTCGCCGCGAGGGCTACGCGCGGTCGTATCTGTGCATCAACGGCATCTGGCAGGATCACCTCCTGTATGCGCGTCTGCGCACAGACCCCAATCCTTAAGCCGTCGCACCGCCTTGGGTTCGCCACGGTCGCTCTGCTATAAAAACGGGCCATTTACCGGCTGTTAGCCAATCCGAACCTAAGCGTTGAGCATGGGTGGGTCAGTCTTGCGTCGATCCTTGAGCCGCCGTTGCGTGCCGGTGGCGACAATCGCCACACTCGGCGCGGCCCTGGCGGGCTGCGGCGGGTCCTCGCTGTCGACGCCCGCGCCGACCTTTTCGGCCTTCCTCAACAACGCCAGCGCGGCGGCGACCGGTACGTCGCAGACCGCAGCGGTCACTCCCGCCGACGACGTGTTCTGTCCCGACGTCAGCGTCCGCCCCGGGGCGTCGACGCTGAGCGTGTCGGCCGACAACCAGGCAACCGACGACAGCGCGATGAACCTGCGCTTCCAGGCCAGCATCGGCGAAACCGCCCGCGAGTGCCGGCTCACCGCCGGTACGATGTCCATCAAGGTGGGCGTTCAGGGCCGGGTGATCCTGGGTCCGGCCGGCGGACCGGGGCAGATCGAATTGCCGGTGCGGCTCGCGGTGGTGCACGAGGGACCGAACCCGCGCACCATCATGACCAAGCTCAACCGCGTCGCGGTGTCGATCCCGGACAATCTCGGCAACGTGCAATTCACGATGATCGAGGACGAGGTGAGTTTCCCGATGCCGCGCGGCGCCGCCATCGAGTCCTACGTCGTGTATGTCGGGTTCGATCCGATGGGCATGCGCGCTCCGCCGCGGCGGCCGCAACGCACGTCTCGGCGTCCGCCGGCCTGATCCTTTTCCGCCGGACTTGCCGGGTTACCAGCCGCGCAGCGCCACGACCGCGGCCTTGAGCGCGCGCATGTCGGCGATCACGGTGCAGGCGCCGGCGCTGGTCAGGTAGGCGCCGAGGTTGGGGCCGGTGTGGCTGCCGCCGATGAAGCCGATCGCGGTCATGCCCGCGGCGGTGGCGGCGGATACGCCCGCCGGCGAATCCTCGACCACGATGCAATCCGACGGCTGCACGCCCATCTTGCGCGCCGCATGCAGGAACAGATCGGGAGCCGGCTTGCCCTTGTCCACGTCGCTTGCCGAGAACACGTTCGGCTCGAAGAATCGGTAGAGACCGGTGCTCTCCAGGCTCATGCGGATGCGGTTGTGCGGCGAGGACGATGCGACGCACTTCGGTCCGCGCAGCCAGGTCAGCGCATATTCCATGTGTGCGGTGGCGCGAAGCTCGACCCGCAGCCGCCGCATGGTGGCCGTAGCCAGCATGTCGCCGAAATCGGCCGGCAGCTTGCGCTGGGTCGCCGTCTCCACGTCGGAAATCATGTCGCTCGGCCGGCGGCCGGCGAAAAAGCGCGCGATGATCTCCGGCGACACCTTGAAACCGGCGCGCGTCAGCTCATGCGACGCCACGGTCGCCGCAAGCGCCTCGCTGTCTACAAGAACGCCGTTGCAGTCGAAGATCAGCACGAGGCCCCCGATCCGGCCCGTATTGCGATCACCCCTTCTCCGTTGAAGTGATTCGCGTGGCGGGATTATGGACGCGGCATCCGTGCGGGCGAAGCTCGCGGGAGTCCGTCATGAGTCCGGTGAAGGATTTTTCACAGGCTTTTTCGGGAGAGGCGGGGTTTCGAGCGATTCCGCATCCGCCGCGCCGTCCGAGTCGAAACTATTGCCGCCGAAATGGTCGCCCGCCGGTATAGTGGACGGCATGGCACCGACTGAATCTCCCGACCGCGTGACGCTGCTTTCGCCCGACGGTGCGATCGCACCGACCGGCCCGTGGAGTGTCGGCGCGCGCGCCGGCGATTTCGTGTTCGTCGCCGGGATGCGCGGCATCGATCCCGCCACCGGACAACTGGTCGAAGGCGACGAGGCCCGCATTCGCCGCGCATTCCTCAACATGAAGCTGATCGCGGAGTCGGAGGGAGCGCGCCTGTCCGATGCGGTGCGGCTGGTGGTCTATGTCACCGACATGGCGCGGCTGCGCCCGCTCGCCAACAAGGTGCAGGAGGAGCTGTGGGCGGGCAGGGCGGGGCCGCCCCGGACCATCGTCGAGGTGGCGCGGCTGAATCAGGACGACATCTTCGAGGTCGAGGCGACGTTCTACGCGCCGCGATGACGGGTGTCGCCGGGCGGCGCGAGCCACCGCAGCCACGCGAACAGCCCCAGAATGACGACAAGCTCCAGAGCCGGAACCGCCGCCGCCGTGAAGCGGGTTTCCACGCTGTTGGTGAAGGCCAGGAACAGCGTGCGGGCCACGACCCATGCCGTGACGGTCCAGATCAGACCGCGATGCCGGGCCATGCGCTCGAACGGCGTAACGACCAGCACGAACAGGAATGCCGCGATCAGCGCGAAGCGGTAGCTGCCAGTGAGCGCCTTGGTCGCGGCGCGGACCGGATATCCGCGGGCGATCTCCAGCAGCCGGTCCCACCGGCGAGACACGTTAAGCCGCTCCTGATAGCCGAGCGGCATTTCGTTGGGCCATCCGAAGCTCGACATCGGGTTGCTCCACAAAGCCGCGGCACGTTTGGCCGGAAGCACGAGATAGGTCCGCACCGGCTCTCGCGCGGCCCGCTCGCGCGCGATCTGTGCGAAGGCGGCATCGATGTCCGGCGGGAACGGCTTGCCCTCATAAGCAGCGAGACGGGCGACGAGCGCCTCCACGCGCGCTTTCTCATCCGGGCTGTCGAAGGCGCGGCCGTCGAAGTTGATCTTGCGATACTCCATGAAGGTCAGCGGCCAGCCCCAGCCCATGCGCTGGTACTCTTCGCTGATCCAGGTCGCTCCCCAGGCGGCGTAGCCGTAGGGCGAGGGCGCGATCTGCGGACTCATCACCAGATGCGGAGGCAGGAGCGGCAGGCCCGCCGCGGCGTTGCGGCCGAGCCAGGCCGCCAGCGGCAGCACGACAATCAGCGCGCCGATCGCGCCGCGCCGGACCGCCTCACGCGGCGGATGCAGGATGAAGCCGGCGATGGCGATCGGAAGGCACAGCAGCAGTCCGTCCCAGCGCAGCCACGTCGCGGCCAGCGCCGCCAGCGCGAGCGGAACGATCCGCAATCGCCGCTCCGCGAACGACGCAACCAGTTCGCCGAGAAACCAGACCGCGGCCGCGAGCGACAGCGTTTCGGTCTGGGTGTAGCGGAACCACGCCGTCTGCAGCGGTGACAGCGCCATCGTGAGGCCGACCGTCCACGTCAGGCTGAGCGGCCTTGCATATGACGCGACCGCCGACATCAGGCGGGCGAGTGCGAGGCAGTAAACGACGGTCTGCAGCAGCCGGATCGCCCAATCCGATCCGCCCGACACCAGCCATGCCAGGGCGACGAACGCCGGCTGGCCCGGCAGGTGGTTGCCGCCGAAATGCGGCAGGCACTCCGCGCCTTCGGGGGGCGACAGCGACACCCCGCAACCCCGCAGGATGTTTGCGGCAACCGTGGAGTATGTCGCCCAGTCTCCGCCATTGGCGGGAAACGCGATGGCGAAAGCCATCCGTGCGGCAAATGCAGCGAGCAGAATGAGCAGGAACGAGCGCCGGTACGACATGCACGGGCTCCAGCAGCGGCGGCCTCAGACTATGCCGTCGCCGTCATCGGTATAATCGCGACGCGCCGTCCTGCGCGGACGCCGATGTCTCAGTTCAGCCTGGCCTTGAGGTCGGCGATGCCGCGCTCGATCAGCCGGTCGGCAACCGAACCCTTGGCGGTCTCAGCCAAAATCTTGCCGGCCGCGGCAACCGCTGCGTCGGCTGCGGCGGCGCGCACGTCGGCGAGCGCCTGTGCCTCGGCCTGACCGATCTTGGTCTCGGCGAGCCTGGTGCGGCGCGCCACGAACTCTTCCATCTTCGCCTTCGTCTCGGCGGCGACCCGTTCGGCCTCGGCGCGCGCTTCGGTCACGATCGCGGCGGCTTCGCGCTCCGCCTCGGCCTGCTTGCGCTTGTATTCGGCGAGCAGCTTTTCCGCCTCCTCGCGGAGCCGGGCCGCCTCGTCAAGCTCGGCCTTGATTCTGGCGCTGCGGGCATCGAGCGCCTCGCTCACCTTCTTGTGGGCGCCGACATAGATCAGCAGCAGCACGAACAGAAGGAACGCGACGGCAACCCAGAATTCGGCTTCGAACATGGGCCGCTCCTAGCGCTTCAGGGTGTCGGCGACCGCAGCCCTGGCCACGTCGGCGGGCGGCGCGGTGCCGATCAGCCGTTCGACGATGGCGACGGCGGTGTCGGTCGCGACCGACTCGATGTTCGACATCGCGGCGGACTTGGTCGCAGCGATGGTGTTGTCGGCCTGCGCGAGCTTCGCGTTGAGCTGAGCCTCCAGCGCCTTGCGGGACTGCTCGGCTTCGGCGTTCAGCTTGTCGCGGGTCTCGTTGGCGAGCGCCTGCGCCCGGTTGCGGGCGTCGGCGAGCGACTTCTCGTAGGCGGCAAGCGCTGCGTCCGACTCCTCCTTGAGCCGGTTCGCCGCGGCGAGATCGTCGGCGACGCGCTTCTCGCGCGCCGCCATGGTTCCGCCGATCTGCGGGATCGCAAGCCTCGCGATGATCAGATAGAGCGCGACGAAGAAGATCGCGAACCAGACGATCTGGGACGCGAAATACTCCGGATTAAACGGCGGGAAGGGGGCCTTGGGGCCGCCCGGTGCCGTGGTGTGCGCGCTCGTTGCCATCGCTTGCGGTCCGTCGCCTTTCGTTGCGCCTTAAAGTGCGAACAGCAGCAGCAGCGCGATCAGCAGCGAGAAGATGCCGAGCGCTTCGGTCACGGCGAACCCGAAGATCAGGTTGCCGAACTGGCCCTGCGCGGCCGACGGATTGCGCAGCGCGGCGGCGAGGTAGTTGCCGAAGATGATGCCGACGCCGGCGCCGGCGCCACCCATGCCGATGCAGGCGATGCCGGCACCGATGTACTTTGCTGCGACTGGATCCATGGTGAACTCCTCTTTGGATGTTTGGAGATTGGAAGGGCCTCAGTGGCCCGGGTGAATGGCGTCGTTGAGATAGATGCAGGTGAGGATCGCGAACACGTAGGCCTGCAGGAACGCGACCAGCACCTCGAGCGCGGTGATCGCGACCACGAGGCCGAGCGGCAGCACCGCGCCGAGCCAGCCGGCGATGCCGAAGCCGCCCAGCATGGTGACGAAGCCCGCCAGCACCTTCAGCGTGATGTGACCCGCCAGCATGTTGGCGAACAGACGCACGCTGTGCGAGATCGGCCGCGACAGGAACGACAGCACCTCGATGAAGACGATCAGCGGCAGGATGTAGATCGGAATCCCGCTCGGCACGAACAGTTTGAAGAACTTCAGACCGTTCTTGTAGAAGCCGTAGATGATGACGATGAAGAACACCAGCAGCGCCATCATCGCGGTGATGATGATGTGGCTCGTCACTGTGAACGTGAACGGGATGATGCCGAGCATGTTCGCGAACAGGATGAACGTGAACAGCGTGAAGACGAGCGGGAAGAACTTCATGCCGGCGGTGCCGGCGGTGCTTTGTATGATGTCGGCGACGAACTCGTAGGTGACCTCGGCCATGGATTGCAGACGTCCGGGCACCAGCGCCCGCGCCGAGCTGCCGCCCACCAGGAACGCCGCGATCCCGGCCACCGTGATGGCCATGAACATCGCCGAGTTGGTGAAGTGGATCTCGTGACCCGCGATGTCGAAGACCTTCGCGAGCTTCTGGATCTCGAATTGATGAATTGGATCGGCCATCGATTAATCCTGGCGCCTCATCTGATCCGTGAGCCGTGTTCCGCCATCACGGATCATGCGCGGTCGCTTTTCCCGTCCTATCGTCCTGAGCCCGGTCCGCTGGAGACTCCCGCAGAACGCACCACGTTGATCACCCCGGCGGCAAAACCGAGCAAGAGAAACACGATCATCCCCCACGGCGAAATGCCCAGCCACTTGTCGAGCGCCCAGCCGATGAAGGCGCCGACCAGGACACCGGCCACCAGTTCGGTGGAGAGCCGGAAACCGCGGGCCAGCATCGAAGCGTTGTGGCCTGCGTCCTGTTGCGGTGGGCCAGCTTCGACTTTGCGGCCGTGAGCCTGGCGGCTGAGCCGTTCGCCGAGACGCTGGAGCCTCGCGGAGAGAGCGGCTTCCTCGGCTGACCGGTTGCTGTCCTTGCCCGCGTTGCTGGTGTCGTCGGCCATGTCGTGAGGGGCCTTGCGTCACCGCAACGGTGCGAGCGAATCCAGAGAATTCCTGCCGTCCTGAAAGCCGGGCGGACCATACTGACGGCGGTTGTGCGAGTCAAGAATTCGCCGGGTTTCGGGCACAACGCGAAAAGCCAGCGCCATCAATGGTTTCCGGCGATTTGCGCGAGCCTGTGGAGGGCGCGTGCGGCGCCGTTCGCCGCACCGCACCACGGTGGTAGTCTGCGGCCTTGCGGAGGGGGCGTTGCGTTCGCATGTCTGCCGCAAATGTCAGGTCGAGTTGCGTTCATCCGAATCGCCCGCTGACCGCTCCCCGGAGACCGACAATGTCCAAGGTCCGTGCCGTCGTGGTCGCTGCTGTCGTGCTGTCCGCGGTTGCCGGCGCGAGCCGGCTCGCCGCGCAGGATCAGCCCCCGCCGCCCGCTGCGGAACCCGGCCCGGACGACGGCCGCTTCTCGTTTCACCGGGTGGAGGACAGCTTCGTCCGGCTCGACGGCCGCACCGGCCAGGTCTCGGTGTGCGGCCGGGAGACCACCGGATGGGCCTGTCGCGCGGTGCCCGACGAGCGCGCGGCGCTCGAGGAGGCGATCGGCCGCCTGCAATCGAGCAACGCTGTGCTCAAGCGGGAACTGCTCGCCAGGGGCTTGCCGCTGCCGGGCGGCATGAAGCCCGAGGCGGCGGCGGGTGAGACTGGAGCCGGTGCGCCGAACGCGAAGCCGGAGGTCAAGTTGCCCACCGACGCGGAGATTGATCGCATGGTCGGCTTCATGGGCCGGGTCTGGCGGCGGCTGGTCGAGATGATGGCCGAGTT
>CAZGSW010000033.1:14487-27047 GCA_964528635.1 uncultured Rhodoplanes sp.
CTGGTGACCGCGCTGCACCGACTGGCTCCGGACGATGCCGGCTGGGTTCACAGCACCGAAGGTCCCGACGACATGCCGGCCCACGTCAAGGCGATGCTGACCGGGGTGTCGCTTCATATTCCGGTGCAGGGCGGGGCGCTCATGCTCGGCACCTGGCAGGGACTCTATCTGGTGGAACACCGGGCCCGCCCACATCGGCGCGAGGTCGTCCTGCAGTTCGTGGGCAGCCGCCGTTAGCGGCTTTCTACCGCGCTGCAGCACAACACCCGCCGCGCGTCGCTGTCGCCGCCGCGGTCAAATGCGGTAGATTGACCGGCGACGAGGCCCGCCTTGACCGAAACGATCTACCGGCTGGTGATTGCGGACGACCATCCGCTGTTCCGCGGCGCGCTTTGCGAGGCGGTCTCAGGCCTGTTCGGAAACGCGGACATCGCGCAGGCCGGCTCGTTCGACGAGGTTTCGAGGCTTCTCGAAAAAAACGGCGACGTCGATCTGGTGCTGCTCGATCTCACCATGCCGGGGGCGCGCGGCTTTTCCGGGCTGATGTATCTGCGCGCGCAATATCCGTCGGTGCCGGTGGTGGTGGTGTCGGCGAACGACGATCCGGCGGTGATCCGCCGATGCATGAGCTTCGGCGCGTCCGGCTTCATTCCGAAGACGGCCGGGACCGAGGAGATGCGCGACGCGATCTTGCGCGTGCTCAACGGCGGCGTGTGGACGCCGCCGGACATCGACCTCGGCGCGGGCTCGGACGCGGAAGCGGCCGAGCTGATGTCGCGGCTGTCCACGCTGACGCCGCAGCAGGTTCGCGTGCTGATGATGTTGTCGGAAGGGCTGCTCAACAAGCAGATCGCGTTCGAGCTTTCGGTGTCGGAGGCGACGGTGAAAGCCCATGTCTCGGCGATCCTGCAGAAGCTCGGCGTTGAAAGCCGCACCCAGGCCGTCATCGCGGCATCGAGGATCGAAGTCGGGCAGTGGCCGCAGCCGGCCACATCGGGCTGATTGCCGTCACGATCCCGCCTCATTGTCATCCGAACCAGCCGCAGACGCCTGAGACTGTCGATTTTCCATCCCCGCTGCCGGAGGCTTCGATGCGGCCCGCATTGCTGCTCGCGTTCGTACCCGCTCTCGGATTGCTGAGCTCACCGGCGGCGGCGCAGCGCGAGGCCGCTGTATGTTTCTTCGAGCACGTCAATTTCGGCGGACAGCGGGAGTGCTTCGCGATCGGCCAGCGCGTTCCGCTGGTGCGCATGAACGACAACTATTCCTCGGTGCAGATCCAGCCCGGTGTCCGGGTGACGGTCTGCGAGCACCAGAACTTCGGCGGGCGCTGCATTCCGCTCGATCGCTCGGTCGGTAGCTTCGTCGAACTCAAGTTCAACGACATGGCGTCGTCGGTGACGGTGGAGGCCGCTCAGGCCGGCGGGGGTCCAGGCGGGCCGCGCAACCGTGACGGCGACCGCGATATGGGCCCGCAGCCCCGGATGGGCGGAGGCGGGCCGCCGCCGCGCTACAACGATGCGCGCAACGAGATGCGCGAGCTGCGAATGAGCTGCGAGGACGGCGACCGCCGCGCCTGTATCCAGTTCGGCATCCTGATCGGGCGCAACTGGGAGCGCCGCGAACGCTGGCGCGAGGAGAGTCCGGAATTCTTCAGGTGGGAGCGGCGCTGAGGACGGCGAGCGCCGCCGGCCCGCGCGCTACTTCTTGCGACGGACAGTCTTCTTCTTCGCGGCCTTCTTCTTGGCCTTGCGTTTCGGCGCCGCCGCTTCGGACTTGCTTTTGCGCTTGATGTCCATCCCGTGGGCGCGCTTGTAGGTCTGGATGTCCTTGAACTTTCCGGACTTGTCGCGCACCGCGTAGAGCTTGGTGCCCTTCGAGCTGCGGTGCGTGGTGCGACGTGCCTTGGCCATGACGTACCCTCCCCCCATGAATGTCAGCTTCGCAACTTTAGGCAGAACGCCGCAGGCGCACAACAAAAGATGAGGGAGCTGTGAGTTACTCGGCCGCGGCGGCGCGGTGGATGCGCCATTGCGCCATCAATGCGCGCAGCGCCGCGGGCTTGAGCGGCTTGTTGAGTATCTGCACCTCGGCGGCGCGCGCTTCGTTGCGCACGCGCGGCGAGCGGTCCGCGGTGATCAGGATGGCGGGCAGGTCGGCGCCGAACCGGCGCCGCAGATCGGCGATGGCGTCGATGCCGTTCGCCTTGTCGAGGTGGTAGTCGACCAAGAGCCCGTTCGGGGAAAGCTGCGCTTCGGCCACCGCCGCGATCGCGCCGGGGAGGTCGGCAGCCTTGAGCACGCGGCAACCCCAGCCGCCCAGCAGCGTCACCATGCCGTCGAGGATGGCCGGCTCGTTGTCGATGCACAGCACCGCGATGCCGGCGAGCTGGCTGCGATCGATGCTGACTGCGTCATGCTGCGGCTGGCTCGCGGGCGCCGCGTCGGTCAGCGGCACCTCGAAGGAAAAGCGGGAGCCCCGCCCCGACACCGAGCGCACATCGAGCCGGTGGCCGAGCACCCGGGCAATGCGCTCGACGATCGACAGGCCGAGGCCGAGTCCGCGGGCCACCTTGGCGCCCTCGTCAAGCCTCTGGAATTCCTGGAAAATCACCCGCCTTTTGGAGGTTGGAATGCCGAGCCCGGTGTCATGGACCTCGATTCGCAAGGCATGTTGCGACCGGCGGCAGCCGACCAGCACCCGGCCCTTCGGAGTGTATTTCACCGCGTTGGAGACGAGATTCTGCAACAGCCGCCGCAGCAGACGCCGGTCCGAGCGGACGCTCAGCGAGCACGGCGCGAACGTCAGATCGAGACCTTTCTCCTTCGCGAGCGGTGCGAACTCGACCTCGATCTGGCGCAGCAGGTCGTCGACCCGGAAACTGACGAGCTCCGGACGCATCGCGCCGGCGTCGAGCCGTGAAATCTCCAGCAGTGCGCCGAAGATCTCCTCCACTGCTTCGAGCGAGGCGTCGATGTTGCCGACGAGCGGCGCATCCTCGCCACGGCCCTGGCGCTCGATCAGCGAGGTGACATAGAGGCGGGCGGCGTTGAGCGGCTGGAGGATGTCGTGGCTCGCCGCCGCGAGAAAGCGGGTCTTGGAGATGTTGGCTTCCTCGGCGTCGGCCTTGGCGCGCACGAGTTCGGCGTTGAGCCTCGTCAGCTCCGCGGTGCGGTCGCGCACGCGCCGCTCCAGCGTGGTGTTGGCGCGTTCGAGCTCTTCGGCCGCCACCACGCTCGGCGTGATGTCGGTCACCGTGGTCACCAGACCGCCGTCCGGCATCAGGTTGGAGCGGACCTCCACCACCAGCCCGCGCTCTGCGAAGCGTTCGAGCACCGGTTCGTTGCCTCGCGTGTAGCGCGCGACCCGGTCGGCGACCAGGTCCTCGATCGCGCCCGGTCCGAGCGCGCCCTGCCGGGCATTGCTGCGCAGGATTTCATCGAGGCCGACGCCGACGCTGGTGAGTTCGGGGGGCAGATCGAGGATTTCGCCGTACTGCCGGTTCCAGCAGATCAGGCTGAAATCCTTGTCGAACACCGCGATGCCTTCCTGGACGTGATCGAGCGCCTTTTGCAGGATTTCGCGGTTGTAGTGGATCGCGGCACTGGCGTCGTCGAGCAGCTTGAGCGCCGCCTTGGTCGACACCGTGCGCTTGCGCAGCAGGAGCGAAAGCACCAGGCGGGAGGAGGCGGCGCCGATCGCCGAGGCGAGCAGGTGCTCGGCGTAGCGCATCAACTGGAAATCGGCCTCATGTTGCGGGTTGAGGCTGATACGGCGCGCCGCCGCGAAGCTCTCGAACGAGGAGTGCGTGCGCTCCTGGCCGAGATAGCGCGTGACCGTCGTGGTCAGCTCTTCGACCGTCACCGAGGATCGCCACAGCCGGAAGCTCGGCGTGGGTGCAAGGTGCGACGGCGCGAACAGGTCGGCCTGGATGCGTTCGATGGCGGTGGGCTCGCGCTGCAGCGAGAAGCCGATGTAGGCAAGCACGTTCAGCGTCAGGCTCCAGATCACGCCGTGCACCAGCGGGTGCATGTCGAGGCCGAACAGCGCCTGCGGACGCAGCATGACGAGGCCCCACGGGCCATCCGTCAGAATCTGGCGGCCGACGATTCCGATGTCGGCGATGCTCGGAAGCAGCAGCGTGTAGGCCCATGCCAGGATGCCGACGGTCATGCCGGCGATGGCGCCGCGGGCGGTGCCGCGCCGCCAGATCAAGCCGCCGAAGAATGCCGGTGCAAGCTGCGCCACCGCCGCGAACGCGAGCAGGCCGATCGCCGCGAGCTGGGCGTCGCCGGCGAGGCGGTAATAGACATAGGCGAGCAGCAGGATGAGCACGATCGCGGAGCGGCGCACCGTGAGCAAAAGACCGCCGGCATCGGTGCGGCTGGTGAGCAGCGTTTCACGCCGCTGCAGCACCCACGGCATGACGATGTCGTTCGACACCATGATGGCTAGCGCGACCGTCTCGACGATCACCATGGCGGTCGCTGCGGACAATCCGCCGATGAACGCGATCAGGGTGAGGGTGTCGGATTTCGCGGCGAGCGGCAGGGCAAGCACGAACATGTCGCTGTCGACGCCGCCGGCCGGGAAGGTGAGCAGGCCCGCCATCGCGATCGGCAGCACGAACAGGTTGATCAGCACCAGATAGAGCGGGAACAGCCACGCCGCGCGCTTGATCTCGGCCTCGCTGTGGTTCTCCACCACCGTGACGTGGAACTGACGGGGCAACATCAGGATCGCCACGAACGACAACAGCGTCATCGCGGTCAGCGTCGCGAGCGGCATCTCGCGGGTGAGCACCGCGGCTGCGGTTGGCTGCTCCATCGCCTTGTGGAACAGCGCGCTGGGGCCGTCGAACATCCAGAACGTGACGAAGATTCCGACCGCGAGGAACGCCACCAGCTTGACGATGGATTCGGCGGCGATCGCCAGCATCAGGCCGCCCTGGTGTTCGGTGGCGTCGATGTGCCGGGTGCCGAACAGGACCGCGAACGCCGCCATCGACAGCGCGACGAACAGCGCGATGTCGCCGATCACCGGCTGGGTGGTGCCCATGCCGGCATCGCTGTAGGCGAGGATGGTGCCCAGCGAAGCCGACACCGCCTTCAGTTGCAGGGCGATGTAGGGAATCGTTCCGAGGATGGCGATCAGGGCGACGGTGGCGGCGACCGCCTGGCCCTTGCCGTAGCGTGCCGCGATGAAGTCGGCGATCGAGGTGATGTTGTGCGCCTTGGCGAGACGCACCACGCGAAGGATCACGGGCAGGCCGAGCCCGATCATCAGCACCGGGCCGATGTAGATGGTCAGGAAGTCGAAGCCGGTGCGAGACGCCAGCCCGACCGAGCCGAAGAAGGTCCAGGAGGTGCAGTAGATCGCCAGCGACAGCGGGTAGATCAGCAGTCTGGCGCGGCCGAACTCGCGCACCCGGTCGCCGTAGCTCGCGACGACGAACAGCAGCCCGATGTAGCCGAGCGCCACCGCGACGACGACCCAGCCCTGCTCCATGCCGGCACCCTCGCGCCGCTCCTCCCTGTACCGGCAGCGGACCACGATCCCGTCCGCTTGTCCACCGTGGCGGACCCGTCAGGACAGTTGTGACCTGGCATCAAGATATTGAATTCAATTGTGAATCTCGAAAGCGGCTCTTAGAGCCGTCGGCACCCGCGCACTTCCGCGCAAGCCGGGCTACGATGGTTCGATTCAGTTGATGAAATCGAGCGAGGCCAGACATGACGCAATCGGGTGGGGCTAGTGGCTTTCTGAAGAAATTCCGCGACTTTGCGATGCGGGGCAACGTCGTCGATCTCGCGGTCGGCGTGATCATCGGTGTCGCGTTCGGCAGGATCGTCGACTCGCTGGTCGGCGATATTTTCATGCCGGTGATCGGCGCCATCACCGGCGGTCTCGATTTCTCCAACTACTACACCCCACTGGCGGGTTCGGTGACGGCCGAGAACCTCGCCGATGCCAAGAAGCAGGGTGCGGTGCTGGCCTGGGGCAACTTCATCACCATCACCATCAACTTCATCATCATTGCGGGTGTGCTGTTCCTGGTCGTCAACGCGATCCAGAAGCTGCGGCAGCAGGAGGCCGAGGCTCCGCCGCCACCGGCTCCGCCGACCCGCTCCGAAGTCCTGCTCGAAGAGATTCGCGATCTCCTCAAGAAGACGTAATCTGGAATAGCCGGAACTCACCGGACTGCCGCACGCGGACGTGTGGCAGCATCGGTGTTGCGTGCATCGGTGTTGCGTGCACATGACGACATCCTTTTCGCAAAACGCAGGGCAGACGGACTGCGCGGCGTTTCCCGGCTCCGAGCGCCTGACGCCGCGCGAGCGTCAGGTGCTCAACCAGATCGTCGCGGGCTGCTCCAACAAGGAGGCCGGACGTCTCCTCAACATCAGCCCGCGCACCGTTGAAACGCATCGCGCCAGCTTGATGGTGAAACTCGGAGCCCGGAACGCGGCCGACCTGGTGCGGATCGCGATGAGCGGCAACGGCGGAACCGGCCCGGACGGATCCGGTCCCGGCGGCGTTTGACGCTGGCAGGCCCCCGGGGCATTGATCGCCGCAATGGCTCCTTCTCCAGCGAAGCGGCGCACATTGTTGCGGACCGCCGAGACGCTCGCGATCGCGGCGGCCGGCGGTGCTGCGTTCACGTGGGCCGGCTTTCCTGCGGGGTTGATTTCCGGCTCGCTGCTGTCGGTTGCGGTCGCCGCGCTGGCGGGGCGTCCGGTGACGATCCCGACCCCGCTTGCGCGCGTGATCTTCGTGCTGGTCGGCATTTCGATCGGTGCGGTGGCGACGCCGGAGACCCTGAAGGGACTCGCCACCTTTCCGGTCAGCATCGCCATGCTGCTGGTTGCCACAGTGCTGATGACGCTCGCCACCACGTCATACCTGCGGCTGGTACACGGCTGGAGCTGGCAGTCGGCGCTGTTCGGCGCGAGTCCGGGGGCGCTGGCGCAGATGATGGTGCTGGCCGCGGAGTATCGCGCCGATGTGCGCGCCATCGCGATCGTTCAGGTGATGCGGGTGGTGATCCTGACCATCGGAATTCCGCTGGGACTTGCGTATTTCGGGCTGACCGCGGAGGGCGCGTTCCTGCCCAAGTCGAGCACAGGGATGCCGCCGCTGATCGAACTCACCGTGCTGGTGACGGTCTCAACGGCCGCGGCGTTCGTGCTGCAGCGGATCGGATTTCCGGGCGGGCTTCTGTTCGGCGCGATGCTGGCGTCGGCCGCGCTGCATGCGACCGGAGCGGTCGAGGCGGTGCTGCCATGGTGGGTCGCGGCGTTCGCCGTGATTTCGATCGGGGCGACCACCGGCTCGCGTTTCGCCAACACCGATCCGATCGTGCTGCTGCGCTATCTCGGCGCGGCGCTCGGCTCGTTCGCGGTGGCCATTTCGGTGGCGACGGCGTTCGTGGTCGCGATCACGCAACTGCTGCCGCTTCGCATCGCCGATGTGGTGGTGGCGTATGCGCCCGGTGCGCAGGACACCATGATGGTGCTGGCGCTGGCGCTGCATCTCGATCCGATCTTCGTCGGCGCGCACCACCTGTCGCGCTACATCCTGGTATCGCTGACGGTTCCGTTGATGGGGCGCTGGCTCGGCTCGCCACCGGCGGGCTGAGCTATTCGGCGGCCAGCGGCCGCTCGCGCAGCGGCATGCCGAGCCGCTCCCAGACGTCGACCAGCGCTGCGGCGAGCGCGTCGATCAGCGCGTCGTCGTGATATGGGGACGGCGCGATACGAAGCCGCTCGGTGCCGGCTGGCACGGTCGGATAGTTGATCGGCTGGATGTAGATGTTGTGCTCGGTGAGCAGCAGGTCGCTCGCGGCCTTGCACTTTTCGGGGTTGCCCACCATCACCGGCACGATGTGGGTCGGCGTGTCCATCACCGGCAGACCCGCGGCGGTGAGCACGGACTTGAGCCGTGCGGCGCGGTCCTGATGGCGCTCGCGCTCCCAGGTCGAGGTCTTGAGGTGGCGAATCGCCGCCGTGGCCGCCGCGCACACCGCCGGCGGCAGCGCCGTGGTGAAGATGAAGCCCGGCGCGTAGGAGCGTACCGCATCGCACAGCGACGAACTCGCCGTGATGTAGCCGCCGAGCGAGCCGAACGCCTTGCCCAGCGTGCCCTCGATCACGTCGACGCGGTGCATCGCGCCGTCGCGCTCCGCGACGCCGCCGCCGCGCGGTCCGTACATGCCGACCGCGTGCACCTCGTCGAGGTACGTCAGCGCGCCGTAGCGCTCCGCCAGATCGCAGATGGCGTGGATCGGCGCGACATCGCCGTCCATCGAGTAGATGCTCTCGAACGCGATCAGCTTGGGACGGTCGCCGGCCTCGATCAGCAGCTCCTCGAGATGGGCCAGGTCGTTGTGCCGGAAGATGCGCTTGTCGCGGCCCGCGTTGCGGATGCCGGCGATCATGGAATTGTGGTTGTAGGCGTCGGACAGAATGATGCAGTCCGGGATCAGCCGGGCGATGGTGGAGATGCCGGTCTCGTTCGACACGTAGCCGGATGTGAACACCAGGGCAGCCTGCTTGCCGTGCAGATCGGCGAGTTCCCGCTCCAGCGCGACCAGCGGATGGTTTGTTCCCGCGATGTTCCGGGTGCCGCCGGCACCGGTTCCCATCCGGGTGGCGGTCTCGACCATGGCGCCGATCACCTTGGGGTGCTGGCCCATGCCGAGATAGTCGTTTGAGCACCAGACCACGATGTCGCGGGGGCCCTCCGGCGTATGCCAGATGGCATGGGGGAATCGGCCGGCGACCCGCTCCAGCTCGGCAAACACCCGGTAGCGGCGCTCCTCGTGCAGCCGGCCCAGTGCATCTGCGAAGAATTGGTCGTAATTCATGGAAACTTGACCCTGGCCACCGGCAGATTGAAGCCCCGCATTGGTTTTAGAAGAACTCCACGTTCCTTGTCGAGGTGGTTAACCCGCGCAATCGCACAGGAATCCTTGATTTCCATCAAGTTCCCGGGCGCGGCGCAAATGACACACCTGTCGACTGTCGCTTCCCGGCGGTTGCCGCTGCCGCCGGTTGGCCGCATAATTCGTTGGCCGATCAGCGCGTGTATTGCAATGCACAAAGTTTCTATCTCTCAAGCGGTTATCGACCGCGTCAGGACGCGCCACGGGCGCGAGCACGTGCATGAGGATCTCGACCCGGCCAGCACCGCGCTGGTCGTCGTCGACATGCAGAACGCCTTCATGCTGCCCGGCGTGGCGCACGCGCCCTGCCCGATGGCGCAGGAGATCGTTCCCAACATCAACCGACTGGCCAGGGCGGTGCGCGACACCGGCGGCACCGTGGTCTGGATCAAGACCGCATACACCGACGACACGCTGGAGAACTGGTCGACGCTCTACGAAATGCTCGCTCCGGGCGGCACGGAACGCCGCGCCGCGGCGCTGACGCGCGGCAGCAAGGGCTACGAGCTCTGGCCGGAGCTGGAGGTTCTCGATCCGGATCTGACCGTCGAGAAGAACCGCTACAGCGCCTTCATCCAGGGCTCGTCGGACCTCGACAGCGTGCTGCGCGCGCGGGGGCTCGATACCGTTCTGATCGCCGGCACCGTCACCAACGTCTGCTGCGAATCGACCGCGCGCGACGCCATGATGCTCAACTTCAAGACCGTGATGATCACGGACGGCAACGCGGCGGCGACCGACGAGGATCACAACGCCTCGCTGACCGGCTTCTATCTGGTGTTCGGCGACATCATGTCGACCGACTTCGCCATCGAGTGCCTGAAGCGCAATGCCCGGAAGAGGCTGGCAGCGGCGGAATGAAATAACAGCGTTTCGGTATCGGGTTCCAGTTGGGGTCAATCGGTCAGTGGGTGCGGCGGTTGTGATCGTGAGATGCTGCAGGTTGCGTGCGCGGCTTCGCCGCGGCGGCGCTTGCCTGTTGCTTCTGCTTGCCGCGTTGCTGGCGGACGCGATGGCGCCCGCGCTCGCGCAGATTCCGGGCGGCATCCTGCCCGGCCGCGAGCGCCAGCAACTGCTCGACCCGCGCGTTGCGCCTCGCGCGGTGCCGGGCGGCCGGGCGATCTCGCTGCCCTCCACCGAAGCGCCGCCCGGCGCCGCCGGCATCACGCTGGTGGTCCGCGGCATCCAGGTGGTCGGCTCGACCGTCTACACCCCCGATCAGCTCGCTCCGATCTGGCAGGACCTGCTCAACCGCCGCGTCAGCCTCGATGCGGTGTACGACGTCGCCAAGCGCATCACCGCGAAATACGGCGCGGACGGCTACGTGCTGTCGCGCGCCATCGTGCCGCCGCAGGAGCTGTCGCCGGGCGGCGCGGTGGTGCGCATCCAGGTGATCGAGGGCTACGTCAGCAGGGTGGTCTGGCCGCGCGAGAAGCTCGCCCGCTACCGCGACTTCTTCACCGAATACTCCGCCAAGATCGTGGCCGACCGTCCGGCCAACATCCGCACGCTGGAACGCTACCTGCTGCTCGCCAACGACCTGCCGGGACTGAAGTTCACCACCACGCTGGAGGCGTCGAAGACCGAGCGGGGCGCCTCCGTGCTGATCGTGGAGGTGACCGAGAAGCGCTACGAGTTCAACGCCCGCGTGGACAACCGCGGCACCGAGGCGCGCGGCCCCTACCAGTTCCTGCTCGCGCCGACCTTCAGCAACCTGTCGGGCACGCACGAGTCGGTTACGCTCGCCTATGCCGGCGTGCAGGACATCGAGGAGCTGCAGTTCGTCGCCGGCAACTACCGCCACGTCGTCAACAGCGAGGGCCTGACCGGGTTCGTCAACGCGACCTACAGCTGGGGCCGTCCGGGCGGCGCGCTGTTGCAGAGGCTGGACTACCGGACCCGCACGACCACGCTGGAAACGGGCATGTACCAGCCGATCATCCGGTCGCGGGAGCGCAACCTGACGCTGACCGGCATGACGTTCCTGACCGAGAGCTACAGCTTCATCAACCTGACCGACCCGGGCCCCTTCCAGGTCGACCGGCTGCGCGGCATTCGCGCGCGGGTCGACGCCGACGCGGCCGACCGGTTTCAGGGCATCAACCAGATCAGCTTCACGGTCAGCCAGGGCTTCTCCGGGTTCGGCTCCACCACAAACGGCAACCCCATGGCCACCCGCTTCTTCGGCAAGGTGGACTTCACCAAGCTGGAGCTGTCGGGCAGCCGCCTCCAGCCGCTGTTCGGGCAAGTTTCCGCCTTGATTTCCGCCTACGGCCAGTGGGCCGCCGATCCGCTGCTGGCTTCCGAGCAGTGCGGGTACGGCGGGCGCGTGTTCGGCCGCGCCTACGATCCGTCCGAACTGCTGGGGGATCACTGCTGGATGGCCAGCGGGGAACTCCGGTACGACCTGGCCAGCAAGCTGCCGAAGGTTCCGGACGCGCAGTTTTACGTCTATTCGGACGTCGGCCAGGTCTTTACAATCATACCCGCCGTGGGGACGGTGGAAACGACGGCAGCATCAGCGGGCGGCGGGGTCCGGCTGAAGTGGCGGGACTTTGTCCTCGTGGACTTGTCCGCCGCCAAGGCGATCGAGGGTCCCCGCGATGACTGGCGCTTCTTCTTCATCTCGTCGGTGCGGTACTAGCATGTCGAAGCGGCTCTCACTTCGTCACGTACTCCTTGCATCCTCGGCCCTGGTGCCGCTCGGCGCGATTGCCGCGCTGGCCAATCCGCTGGGCGGAACGGTGGTGGGCGGCAGCGCGCAGATCAGCGGCACCGGCACCAGCCACGTCATCATCAACCAGGGCAGCCAGAACGCCATCATCAACTGGCACACGTTCAACATCGGCTCCGGCGAACGGGTGCAGTTCGTGCAGCCCAACGCCGGCGCCGCGGCGCTGAACCGCGTCACCGGCGGCATGGGCCCGTCCTCGATCCACGGCGTGCTCGACGCCAACGGCCGCGTGTTCCTGGTCAATCCGGACGGCGTGCTGTTCGGCAGCGGCTCCCGCGTCAGCACCGCGGGCTTCCTCGCCACCACCAGCGACATCACCAACGCCGACTTCATGGCCGGCCGGTACCACTTCAACATTCCGGGCCGGCCGGACGCCTCGATCGTCAACAACGGCATCATCACCGCGCACAGCCAGGGCTTCGCCGCGCTGGTGGCGCCGGGCGTGCGCAACAGCGGCACCATCACCGCGCAGCTCGGCACCGTCGGGCTCGCCTCCGCCAACACCTTCTCGCTCGACTTCTACGGCGACCAGCTCATCAAGCTGGCGCCCAACGACGCCATCTCGGCGACGGTGCGCGACGTCGAGACCGGATTGCCGCTCGACGCGCTGGTGAAGAACGAGGGCCTGCTGCAGGCCAACGGCGGCCGCGTCGAGCTGACCGCGGTGGCGGCGCGCACGGTGGTCGATTCGGTCATCAACAACACCGGCGTGATCGAGGCGCGCTCGGTCGGCACCCGCAACGGCAAGATCGTGCTCGGCGCCGCGACCGGCGACAACGGGTACAAGCAGACCGTGAAGGTGTCGGGCAAGCTCGACGTCTCCAGCAAGAGCGGCAAGGGCGGCAAGATCCAGGTCACCGGCCAGCACATCGAGGTGAAGGC
>CAZGSW010000034.1:0-15120 GCA_964528635.1 uncultured Rhodoplanes sp.
TCCCGGCCTCATCCTGAGGAGCCGCGAAGCGGCGTCTCGAAGGATGGGGCCGCCCGCATCCTTCGAGACGCGCCTGCAAAACGTGGCGACGCGGAACATCGGCCGGTTTCTGGCGCTCCTCAGGATGAGGGCGGGAGGAAACCACGGAAATCTAGAACACCTCCCACTCACTTCGCCTGCACGCAATCGTCGAGCGCGCCGGCCGCAGCGGCGCGGGCCTGAACCCGCCCGGCCAGGCGGCGAAGCCCCGGCCCCGGCCGCTGCGCGTTGCGGCGGTACGGATTGGGCAGCGCCGCCGTCAGCAGCGCCGCCTCCCGGGCGGTGAGGTTCCGCGCCGGCTTGTCGAACGCGTGCCGGGCGCCAGCCTCGACGCCGAACTGGCCGCCCGGCCCCATCTCGGCGATGTTCAGATAGATTTCCATGATCCGCCGCTTCGGCAGCACGAGGTCGGTCCACAGCGCCAGCGGAAACTCGATCCCCTTGCGGATGAAGCTGCGGCCGTTCCACAGGAACAGGTTCTTCACGGTCTGCTGGGTGATGGTGGAGGCGCCGCGCGCCTCGCTGAGATCGTCCGCGTCCTCGATGGCGGCCTTCAGCTCGCCCCAGTCGATGCCCCGGTGCGAGCAGAACTTGGCGTCCTCGGAGGCGATGACCGACCGGGCCATGACCGGCGCGATCCGCTCCAGCGGCACGAACGTCCGCTCGACCGGCGAGCCGCGGAGCCAGCGCCACACCACGACGGACGGCACCGGATCGAAGATCCGGTAGAGCGGCGCCAGCACGTAAGGCAGCAGCAGCAACACCAGCACGGTCAGGGCCACGGCACGCGCGACCTTGAAAGTCAGGCTGCGGGATCGGGAGGATGCTGTCATTATACGGAGGAGTTAAGCACGAATCCGATCGCCACGCCGGAAGCGATAGCGGGCCGACCATGCCGAAGCGAGAAACGACGAAGCGCAAGCTGCCCGAACTGTGGATCGTTCGCGTGGCGCGGGGCCACGCCAAGCTGTGGTGTGCTGTCGCAGCAGGCATCGTGCTGTACGTCGCGCTGCCGTCATCCCTGAACGCGGTGACGCGTGCGCTGATCGCCTGGGACGGCGGGCTCGTCATCTACCTCGCAGCCACCGCGACGATGATGGCTCGGTCGGCTGTCGCCGACATCCGCAAGCACTCGTTCGAACACGACGAAGGCGCCGCAACGATCCTGCTGCTGAGCGTGATCGCCGCGCTGACCAGCCTCGGCGCGATCTTCCTGCATCTGGCGCCCCGCGGCAGCGGGTCGCCCGGCGCATGGTCGTATGCGCTGGCGATCGCCACCGTCATCCTGTCGTGGGCTTTCGTCCACACCATCTTCGCGCTTCACTACGCGCGCGATTTCTACGGCGAGGGACAGCGCGCCAACGGGCTGAAGTTTCCCGACGACGACAAGCCGGACTACTGGGACTTCGTCTATTTCTCGTTCGTGATCGGCATGACGTTCCAGGTGTCCGACGTGGCGGTGACGAACAAGGCGATCCGCCGGTGGGTGGTTGTGCACGGGGCGCTGTCGTTCTTCTTCACGACCACCGTTGTCGCGCTCACGGTCAACATGGCCGCCGGCGCGTTCTGAGATTGTCGAGACTTATCAGCGGCAAAGGCGGGCAAAGTCGGCCGCTGCCAACGGTTAAGCGCGGATTAAGCGCGGATTAAGCGTAAACCTGTAGTCTGCCGCGATACTTCGACGGTTGCGGGCCCACATGCGTATCGTTCTGGTCGATCCAAGCCGCGCCGTGCAGCGCGCCATGACGAAGCTGATCGAGGAAGGCGGCCACGAGGTGGTCGTGTTCGCCGACGGCCTCGACGCGCTCGATCACGTCGCCAGGGACGCGGACGTTCGCACGCTGATCACCAGCACGCAGCCGTTCCGCATCTCCGGCATCGAGCTGTGCACGGCGGCGCGCAAGCTCAGCGGCGCGCGGCGTGCGCTGCACGTCATGCTGATGTCGGCGTCGGACGACTATCACCTCGCCGTCACCGCGCTCGACAATGGTGCCGACGACTTCATCAACAAGCCGCCCAACCCGGACGAGATGCGGGCGCGCCTGCGGCTTGCCGACCGCGTCACCGCGATGAAGCAGCAGCTCATCACCTTCGCCACCACCGACTGCCTGACCGGGCTGCTCAACCGCCGCGCCTTCTTCGACGCCGCCGCCGAGATGTGCCTCGCCGCGGCGGACGGCCAGCCGATGTCCGCGATCATGTTCGACGTCGACCATTTCAAGCGCATCAACGACGGCTACGGCCACGACATGGGCGACCGCGTGCTGGCGGCGATCGGCACCCACGCCAGGATGACGGACGGCATCGCCGGCCGGCTCGGCGGCGAGGAATTCTGCGTGCTGACCTACGGCGAGGCGCAGGACGCGCTGGCCTGGTGCGGCGGCCTGCAGGACGCGATCCGGGCGCAGCGCTTCCAGCACGGCGGTGCGAGCTTCGGTGTCACCTGCAGCTTCGGCATCGCCGAGTGGGAAGAAGACGACACCATCGACCGCGCGCTGCGCCGCGCCGACCTTGCGCTGTACGAGGCCAAGCGATCCGGCCGCGACCGCATCGTCGCCGCCGACACCTTCGCGCTCACCCCGGGCCACGACGAATGGCAGGGCGCCGCGCGGATCGCCGGGCGAAGGGGATAGGTCCGACGCCCGGATCGATCCAAGGGTCATTCCGGGGCGCGGACGAAGTCCGCGAACCCGGAATCCAGAGCCACAGCCACCGCAGCGTGTCGCCCCTGGATTTCGGGCCCGCCGCCATAGTGCATCGAAGACGCGTCTGAACGCGTTTATGGCGGCGTCCCGGAATGACGGTGCGCGGACGCAGCACCGAATGCTCGGAGGAATTCTTCGTCTCTCACCCCGGCCGGTTCACCAGCACCAGTCCCGCCAGCACCAGCGCCACCGCCAACATGAACGCCGGTGTAAGCGGATCGCCCAGCACGAGATGCCCCGCGATCACGCCGCACAGCGGGGTGAGAAAGGTGAAGGCGGAGAGCCGGCTCGCCGAGAACTTCACGATCAGCGCGAACCACGCCGCATAGGTGAGCCCGACCACCAGCGTCTGGTAGGTCACCGCGCCGAGCGCCAGTGCCGACGGCATCGCCTCGATGCGCTCGCCGAGCACGATCGCACCGAGCCCGGTCATCGGCACGCACACCGCGACCTGATAGACCAGCGTCTTCTCCGGCGAGATGCGGGCGAGCGAGCTGCCCTTGATGACCAGTGTGGTGGCGGCCCAGGCGGCGGCCGCCGCCACCATCATCAGATCGCCCACGATCTGGCGCGGATCGGCGGCGGGCGTGGGCACGCCGAACGCGAGCAGCATCCCCGCGAACGACAGCAGAAGCCCGGCCCATTGCATCGGTCCGAACCGGTCGAGCGGCAGGAACAGCCGCGCGCCCAGGGTAACGAAGAACGGCGCGAGATAGATGAACAGCACCGCGCGCGACGCCGTGGTGAAGACGAGCCCGCGGTAGATCAGCAGGAACTCCAGCCCGAACAGCAGCCCCGCCACGATGCCTGGCACGAGGGTGCCGTCACGCTCCATCACCGGCAGGCCGCGCCAGCGCATGATCGCGAGCACGATCAGCATGGCGAGCACAGTGCGCACCGTGCACTGGATCAGCGGCGGGATGTCGGCGATGGCGAGCTTGACCGCGACCTGGTTGAGCCCCCACGCCGAGCAGAGCAGGAACACCAGCGCAACCGCGGCGCCGTCCAGCGGGCGGCTGTGATTGGCTTCGACCATCAGGCCGCTAACACCGCCACGGCTAGCCGGCCCGGCAGTGGCCGCAGATGCCGCCGATCTCGATCACCGGAGCCTTCGGCGTGAAGCCGGCCTTGCGCGCGGCCTGCCTGAGCTGGTCGGCCACCGCGGCGGAGGCCGCCTCGCCCACGGAGCCGCAGCGCTCGCAGATCAGGAACACGATCAGGTCGCCGTCGGCGTGGCCGCCGACGCAGGCAACGAAGGCGTTGCGGCTCTCGATCCGGTGCACCAGCCCGTTGTCGCGCAGGAAATCGAGCGCGCGATAGATGGTGATCGGGGCCGGACGCGAACCCGCCGCGGCGGCGCGCTCGATCAGCTCATAGGCGCCGAGCGGCTTGTGGCTCTCGAGCAGGAGTTCCAGCACCTGCCGGCGCAGCGGCGTCAGACGCTGGGACCGCTCCGCACACAGTGCCTCCGCATGCGCCAGCGCATCCGCGGTGCATCGGGCGTGGTCGTGGCCGGGAGCGTGGAAGACGGGTTGGGCCATCGGGAGGAACATCCGCCGTGATGGTGGAGGAAGCCCGGAAAAACGCGGACGGACAAGCCCCAGATATGACGGGCGCCCCGATATTCCAGCACTTCGCGGGTTTGCTGCGGCCTTTGCTGCAGCATTGCTGCAGCAAAACCACCGCCGGAACAGCGATATTGCATCGCAGCATAACCGCACCGGCGCAATATAGTGCGCCGCACAAATTCCCCATTGCAATGCGAAAGAAAACCACCCACCTTTACTCGATCCGCCTTTGCGGCATCATGGACGGACTCGAATTTCCTCTGGTTTTGCGAGGTATTTCATATGCTTAAAGGGAAAAGCGCCGTCGTCACCGGCTCCACATCGGGGATCGGGCTGGGCATCGCCAAGGCGATGGCGGAGGCCGGCGCCAACGTGATGCTCAACGGATTCGGCGACGCCACCGAGATCGAGCGGACCCGGGCCGAAATCGCCAGCGAATTCAAGGTGAAGGTGCTGTATTCGCCGGCCGACATGACCCGGCCCGACGAGATCGTGGCGATGATCAAGACCGCCGAGGCTTCGCTCGGATCGGTCGACCTGCTGGTCAACAACGCGGGCATCCAGCACGTCGCGCCGATCGAGGAGTTCCCGCCGGAAAAGTGGGACCAGATCCTCGCCATCAACCTGATGTCGGCATTTCACACCATCCGCACCGCCGTTCCGGGCATGAAGGCGCGGAAATGGGGCCGGATCATCAACACCGCCTCCGCGCATTCGCTGGTCGCCTCGCCGTTCAAGTCGGCCTACGTCACGGCCAAACACGGCCTGGTCGGGCTGACCAAGACGGTGGCGCTGGAGGTCGCCACGTTCGGGATCACCGCCAACTGCATTTCGCCGGGATACGTGTGGACCCCGCTGGTCGAGAAGCAGATCCCCGACCAGATGAAGACGCGGAACATGACCGAGGAGCAGGTCAAGCGGGACGTGCTGCTCGCCGCCCAGCCGACCAAGCAGTTCGTGACCGTGGGGCAGGTTTCGGGCCTGGCCCTGTACCTGGCGTCCGACTCCGCCGCCAATATCACCGGGGCGAACATCTCGATCGACGGGGGATGGACGGCGCAGTGAGCAGCCTACTCTCCAGAATGTTCGGCGACCGATCGAAGCCGCACGGTCGCCATGGCCACAAGCGCATCAACCTCGCGCTGCAAGGCGGGGGCGCGCACGGCGCGTTCACCTGGGGCGTGCTGGACCGGCTGCTGTCCGACGGCAGGCTTGATATCGACGGCATCTCCGGAGCATCTGCCGGCGCGGTCAACGCGGTGATGCTGGCCGACGGACTGGCCCGGGGCGGCGCGGAGGCGGCAAGGCAGCGGCTGGCAGAATTCTGGCGCGCGGCGAGTTTTGACGGCGCCTTGCCGGACGCGCAACGTATCGTCATGGATCGGCTGCTGTCTTTCGTTCCGGCGGTCGGATCGCCGGTGCAGGCCTGGGTGGATGCCTGGTCGCGCTTTCTCTCGCCCTACGATCTCAACCCCCTGAACATCAATCCGCTCAAGGAGTTGATCGAGCGGTTCGTCAACTTTGACGCAATCCGCAATTGCCGCGACCTGAGGCTGTTCGTATCCGCGACCAATGTCCACACCGGGCAGCTTCGCGTGTTCTCCGGCGACGAACTCACCGCAGACGCGGTGATGGCGTCGGCCGCCTTGCCGTATGTATTTCGCGCCGTGGAGATCGATTCCGCGCCGTACTGGGATGGCGGGTACACCGGCAATCCTCCGATTTTCCCGCTGCTTCACGGCACGCGCAGCCCGGACGTTCTCGTGGTGCAGATCAACCCGCTGTTTCGTCAGTCAACCCCGACCTCCTCCCGGCAGATCCTGCACAGGATCAACGAAATCACGTTTAACTCGTCACTCGCGGCGGAGATGCGGGTGATCGGCTTCATAAGCCAGTTGCTCGATCGCGGGGAACTCACCAGCGCTTCGGGAAAATACCGTCCGATTCATATGCACCGCATCGTGCTCGACGAACCGAAGTCGCTTGAATCCGGGAGCCGGCTCAACAACGACTACGACTTCTTCGTAACGTTGCGCGACGCCGGCCGCCTGGCCGCCGAACAGTTTCTCGACCGTCATTTTGACGATATCGGCGTCCGCAGCACGATAGAGGACAACGTCAAGGCGGCTGCCGACGCCGCGTGATAGACTGGCCGCATGGCCACGATATCCGCAATCCATAGTACCGACATAAGCGGTACGCGCATCGAGATCGTGCTCGGCGATATCACCGCGCTTGATGTGGATGCCATCGTGAACGCGGCCAACACATCGCTGCTCGGCGGCGGCGGCGTTGACGGGGCCATCCACCGAGCCGCCGGGCCGGAACTGCTCGCCGAATGCAGAACTCTGGGCGGCTGCACGACGGGTGGCGCGAAAATCACGGGTGGCTATCGGTTGTCGGCGCGTCACGTGATCCATGCGGTGGGACCGGTGTGGACCGGCGGCCGTCAGGGCGAACCCGAATTGCTGGCGTCGTGCTACCGGAACTCGCTCATGCTCGCCATGGAACACCGGCTTCAGTCGATCGCATTTCCGGCGATCTCGACTGGCGTCTACCGTTTTCCGGCAGACGCGGCCGCCCGCATCGCGACTGGCACCGTGATCGCTGAACTGGAGAAGTCGTCCGCCGACATCGAGCGCGTGGTGTTCTGCTGTTTTTCCCGCGAAGCAGCCGCGCATCACGTCAATGCACTGACCGAACTGAACATCCGCCAATAACGCTACTGCTTCGGCGCCAGATCGAGCCTGACAACCCAGTCATTGAGACCTGGCTTCGCCACGGGATACAGGTCCATGACCGCCGGATCGTGCCCCGGCACGATATGCTGGCGCGACGTCGCCAGCTTTTTCAGCATCTCGTAGCCCTCCAGCACTTCGGCCAGGTTGTACGTCGTGGGAAAGACGCGGGCCTCATCAAGATGGGGATAGAGATGGATCGCGTCGGATGCGACCATGACGTATCCGCGGCGCGTCTTCACCCTGACACTCTGCAAGCCCTTCGCGTGACCGCCGACGTGATGAACGGTCACACCGGGCGCGATCTCGTCAGTCCCGTTATGGAAGATGACCCGGCCCGCGTACACGTTTCGCACCATCGTAACGACGTAGTCTTCCTCGTATGAATTCCGCAATTGCGCGTGACACATGCAGCGGCCGGTGCAGTAATCCATCTCCTTGTCCTGCACGTGGAATCGCGCACGCGGAAACATCGCATCGTTGCCGCAGTGGTCATAGTGCATATGGCTCAGGATCACCGTCTCGACTTTTTCCGGGTCGATGCCGATGGCGTTGAACCCCTCGCGGAGCGGCTTGAGCAACTGTCGTTTGCGGCGATCGGCAACCTTCTGATCGAAACCAGTGTCGATCACGATCGTCCGCGCGGAATTGACGAGCGCCCAGACGAAATAGTCCAGCGGCTGCAACACGTCATGAGGATCGCCACCGATGTAATTCTCGGCAGCCTTCCGTGGATGATGCGCATACTTGATGGCATAGACCTCATAGGTGTCGTCGCTCATTGAAGCACCTATCTTTTCGCCGCTCGCATTTCGACGTCGGCACCTTTCTCAACGGTCTTGGCCAGCTCCGTGAAGTCAGATTCTGGTCCGTGCTCGGAAAGCGCCTTCTCCCACAGCCGACCTACTGCCTGCGCGACCTCGATCGGAATGCCGAAGGCTTCGGCCTCGGACAGAAACAGCCTCACGTCCTTGACCATCAGCGCCATTCCGAAGCCGTAGTCGAACGTGCCGGGCAGCACGGAGCGGGGAAATTTCTGAGTGGTGGCGGTGTTCATGCCGCTGCCGGCATTGATGACGTCGACCATCAGCGAAGGGTCGAGACCAGCCTTCACGCCCATCGCAATCGCCTCGGAGCTCGCCGCCATGCCTGTCGCGGAGAGAAAATTGTTGGCGAGCTTCATGCTCTGCGCCATGCCCGGCTTATCGCCACAGTAGAAAACCTTGCCGAACACTTCGAGCGCGGCGCGGATATGCTCGACATCGTCCCTCGGGCCGGACGCCATCACCGCCAGCGTGCCCTTTTCGGCTCCGGCGACGCCACCGCTCACCGGACAATCGATCTGCACGATCCCGCGCTGCTTCATGACCTCGGCGGTCCTGATCGCCGCATGCGAACCGGTGGTGGACAGATCGACATAGCGCTTGATCCGGTTGCCGCGCGTCAGTCCGTTCTCGCCGCACGCAACCTGGAAGCCGATGTCGAGCGACGGCAGGCTGGTCATCACCGTCTCCACCCGGTCCGCCACGTCGGCGACCGAGCGCGCTGCGGTGGCACCGAGCGTGGTCAACTTGTCCATCGCATCCTTTCGGGTGTCGAAAACCGTGACCTGATGACCCGCCTCGACCAGGCGCCGGCTCATGGGCCCGCCCATATTGCCCAGACCGATGAACCCGACTTCCATGACGTCACTCCCTGATGGCTATTTCGACGTGAATTCAGCCTTGATTCTGGCGGTGTGCTCACCGAGCGAAGGGATCGGGCCATACTGCCGCGGCTCCCCTGCACGCTGCGCTGGCGGCGATGGCATTTCGATCGTGCCATTCGGTGACCCGACGGCGATACGGCGCAGATGTGGATGTTGTGCCAGATCGGCCGGACCGTTGATACGGCCGAACGCAATCTCTGCGGCCTGCAATTTTTCAACCAGTGCATCGGAATCATGCGCTGCGAATGCAGCGGCCACCCGGCCGTCCGTGTCGGACCGGCGGCGGACCCGTTCGACATTGGTTGCGAACTGCGGATCGGCGGCGAGGGCCTTGTCGCCCATCACCTTCTCGGCCAGCACGCGCCATTCCCGATCGTTCTGGATCGAGATCAGGATATCGACGCCGTCCCGCGTCCGGAACACGCCGTACGGCGAGATCGACGGATGCGCAAGACCGACGCGCTTCGGCGGAGAACCGCCCTCGTGCTGCAACAGCGGCACTGTCATCCATTCCGCCATCGCATCGAACATCGAAACCGTAATGGCGGTGCCGTGACCGGTCCGTTCGCGGGCCACCAACGCTTCGAGAATCGCTGCGTACGAATTCATACCTGCAGCGATATCACAAACAGATACTCCGACTCTGGCCGCCGTGGATTCCGGACCACCCGTCACCGAGGCAAGCCCGGATTCGGCCTGGATCAGCATGTCGTAGGCCTTGCGGCCGGCATAGGGGCCGGTTTCGCCATAGCCGGACACCGAGCACACGATCAGCCGCGGATAGTCCCGGCGCAGCCGTTCCACCGCGAATCCCAGTTTCGAGATGGCGCCCGGCTTCAGATTCTGAATGAAGACATCGGCTTTCGATAACATGGCCTCGAGAAGCGCCCTGTCCTCGTCCCTTGTCAGGTCGAGCGTGACCGATTCCTTGCCCCGGTTGAGCCAGACGAAGTAACTCGCCTGCCCCTTGACCAGTTCATCGTAGCCACGGGCGAAGTCGCCCTCCGGCCGCTCGACCTTGATGACGCGCGCGCCCGCGTCGGCAAGACGGCACGCGCAAAGCGGCGCAGCGACCGCCTGCTCAAGCGAGATGACGAGAACGCCTTCAAGTGGTAGCGGCATCGCTCAATAGGACCGCGGCAGACCGAGTACATGCTCGGCGAGATAGGACAGGACCAGATTGGTCGAAATCGGGGCCACCGTATAGAGGCGGGTTTCCCGGAACTTGCGTTCGATGTCGAACTCTTCGGCGAAGCCGAACCCGCCATGGGTCTGCAAACACATGTCGGCGGCGGCCCAGGAGGCCTCGGCCGCAAGTTGCTTGGCCATGTTGGCTTCGGCACCGCAATCCTTGCCGGCCTCGTATAGCTGCGCCGCCTCGCGGACCATCAGTTCGGCGGCGCGCATCTGCTGGTAGGCCCGCGCAATCGGAAACTGCACGCCCTGGTTCTGGCCGATCGGCTTGCCGAACACCACGCGCTCCCTGGCATAGGCGGTCGCCCTGGCGATGAACCATTTGGCGTCGCCGATGCACTCCGACGCGATCAGGATGCGCTCGGCATTCATGCCCGAGAGGATATAGCGGAAGCCCTTCCCTTCTTCACCGACCAGGCTGTCGGCCGGTATGTGCATGCTGTCGAAGAAAACCTCGGTGGTGGCATGATTCATCATGGTCCGGATCGGCCGGATCGTCAGGCCCTTGTCCTTCACCGCACGCATGTCGACGAGAAACACCGAAAGCCCGTCAGTGCGCTTCTGCACCTGTTCGCGCGGCGTGGTTCGCGCCAGCAGCAGCATCAGATCGGAATATTCGGCACGCGAGGTCCAGATCTTCTGGCCGTTGACGACAAAGCCCGAATTTCCCTCGCGCACCGCCGTCGTTCGCAAGCTGAGCGTGTCGGTGCCCGACGTCGGCTCGGTGACACCGAACGCCTGCAGGCGGAGCTCTCCGCTCGCGATGGCGGGCAGGTACTTCTGCTTCTGCTCCGGACTGCCGTGCCGCAACACGGTGCCCATGGTGTACATCTGCGCATGGCAGGCTGCGCCGTTGCAGCCCGAGGCGTGAATTTCTTCCATAATCGCGGCCGCAGCCGTCATGGTGAGTCCGCTGCCGCCGTACTCTTCCGGAATCAGCGCCGCGAGAAACCCGGCCTCCGTCAGCGCCTCGACGAACTTTTGCGGATAGGCGCGCTCGCGATCCACCTCGCGCCAGTATTCGCCTGGAAAATCCGCGCACAGCGCGCGGACGGACTCTCGGATCGGTGCGAGATCGGTCTCGCTCATGGACGGACCTCGGCGCGGCCATTGTTCATGGCCACCACGTTGCGCTCGGGCACCAGTGCGCGAAAGCTGACGATATCGCCGTCCCGCCACATCTCGGTGCGGATCGTTTCCCCGGGGAACACCGGGGCGGAGAAACGGCCGGAAAACAAGCGCAGCCGGGCTGGATCATAACCGCACATGCTCCTGAGAATGGCATGGCCGACGACGCCGAAGGTGCCAAGCCCGTGCATGATCGGACGCGGAAAACCGGCGGCCTTCGCAACCTCCGGATCGATGTGCAGCGGGTTCCGGTCGGCGGAAAGCCGATAGAGCATCGCCTGCTCGGGGCGCGTGGTCAGGTCGCAGGTGACGTCGGGGCTTCGCTCCGGCAGCGGGTGAGCCGGTGGCTGCGTGCGCGGCGGGCCGCCGAATCCGCCGTCCGCGCGACAGAACGTGGTCTGGGTCACGGTCGCAACAAGCTCACCGGTCATCTTGTCGGTAACTTTGCGCTCGGTATAGACGAGAGCGCCCTTCCCCGCGCCCTTGTCGATCGCCTCCACGATCCGCGTCCTGCCGATCACCACGCCCACGGGCTTGAGCGGCGCATGCAAAACAATGCCCTGCTCACCGTTGACGATCCGGACCCAGTCGATGCCGGAATCCATATCGCGGATCCAGAAACCCGGATAGCCAAGCACGGCAACGAAGGTCGGGAGCGGCTTGAGGTTCTTCTCGTAAACGAAATCGAGTTGCCCCAGGTCCAGCGGATCGTGACCGAGCCCCACGCCCAAGGCGTAAAGCATCGTGTCCTTGTCCGTGTACGCATGCTCCACATCCGGAAACCTGAGCGCGAGCAGCTTGTCGTAGTCGATCGCCATCAGATCGGGTCCCAGGCGAACACGTCCGCCGAGCGGTCGAGCGGAGTGAACGAGGGACCGAATGCGCCCTTGAGCTGTTCGTCGAGTTTCTCCGGTGTCCAGCCGTCGGAACGATGAATCGAGCGGATCGGCCGCGTCTGGTTGAACAGGAATATCTCGTTGTTGCGCACCGAGAAGATCTGGCCGGAAATGCCTTCGGCCCGGTCAGAGCCGAGATAGACGACGAGCGGCGCGATCTTCTCCGGCGTCATCTGCTGCAGACGCGCGACACGCTCCTTCTCCGCTTCCGTCTCGGTCGGGATCGAGGAGATCATGCGGCCCCAGGCAAACGGCGCGATGGCATTGGAGCGCACCTTGAAACGCTCCATGTCCAACGCAATGCCCCGAGAAAGTCCGACGATGCCCATCTTCGCCGCCATGTAGTTGGCCTGGCCGAAGTTGCCGATCAGGCCCGACGTCGAGGTCATGTGGATCATCGACCCAGAATTCTGCTCGCGGAAATGACCGGCGACGGCACGGCTCATGCTGAACGAACCGTGCAGGTGGACCGAGATCACATCGGACCAGTCCGACCAGCTCATCCGGTGAAAGATACGATCGCGCAGGATGCCGGCGTTGTTCACCAGGATGTCGACGCGCCTGAACGTATCGAGCGTTGCCTCGACGATCTGGTCCGCGGTTCTCGGCTCGCCGATGGACAGGGTGGAGGCGATCGCCTCGCCGCCCGCTTTCCCGATCTCGTCCACCACCTGCTGCGCCGGGCCGACGTCGCCGCCCGAGCCATCGAGCGCGGCGCCCACGTCGTTGACGACGACCTTGGCGCCCTCCTGCGCCAGCATCAGCGCTATCGCGCGCCCGATACCGCGGCCTGCACCGGTGACGATGGCGACCTTGTCCTGAACAATACCCGGCATGCCTGCTGCCTCACCCCGCATTCGGTTGTCGCCCGCGGGCTTGACCCGCCTGCGGGCCATAGCCTGGCTCAAACAGGTATCAGGCAGGCCATCCTTCGGCGGGCGAAGGCCCGCGGGTCCATCTTCCCCTCTTTTGAAGAGAAGATGGATCGCCGGGTCAAGCCCGGCGATGACGGCGAGCGAGCATGGCAACGCCGCGGGAGCCGCGTTGCGGCATCACCTAACCCCAGACCTCATCCGCCACCTCGACGATCAGCCGGAGCTTGGCCCACTGCTGCTCTTCGGTCAGCGTGTTGCCTTCTTCGGTGGAGGCAAAGCCGCACTGACCCGACAGGCAGAGCTGATCGAGCGAGATGAACTTCGACGCCTCGTCGATACGGCGCTTGAGCGTGTCCTTGCTCTCGAGCTGACCCGACTTGGTGGTCACGAGGCCAAGCACAACCTGCTTGTCTTTCGGCACCAGACGCAACGGCTCAAACCCGCCCGCACGCTCGGTGTCGTACTCCATGAAGTAGCCGTGCACGTTGATCTGGTTGAACAGCACCTCCGCCTCGGCGTCGTAGCCGCCGGAGCCCATGAAGGTCGATTTATAGTTGCCTCGGCACAGATGCATGGTGATCCGCATGTCGGAGGGAATATCCGACATCGCGTCGTTGATGAGCTTCCCATACAGCGGGCCGAGCTTGTCGGGATCGTCGCCGCGGTCCCGCATCTGCTGGCAGTATTTGGGATCGCACAGCATGGCGATGAACACTTCGTCGAGCTGCAGGTACCGGCAGCCCGCATCCGCAAAGCCGCGCACCGCCTTCCGGTAGGCGCCGCCCAGATCGTCCCAGAACGCCTCCATCGACGGATAGGCGGTCTTGTCGATCGGTGTCATGGACGGACGGCCGTAGATCGCCGACGGTGCGGGGATGGTGATCTTCGGCGTGCGACTGGTGTGCGAAGCAACGAACCGGAAATGATCCACCATCGGATGCGGACCGGCCATGCCGAGCTTTCCGGTCACCTTCACGCCTTCGGACCGGGTGGTCACGGCTGCGAAAGCAATGCCGGTGTCCATCACATGCTTCTCGGCGCCGTCCAGCCCCCAGAGAAAGTCAAGGTGCCACCAGGAGCGGCGGAACTCGCCGTCGGTGATTGACTGCAGACCGACATCCTCCTGCTTCCCGATGACGCGCTCGATCTCGCGGTCCTCAATCGCCTTCAGATCGGCCGCGGAAATCTCGCCCTTCGCACGCCTGGCGCGCGCTTCATGCAGCGATTTCGGACGCAACAGGCTGCCGACATGATCGGCCCGGAACGGCGGAACGGTGCGCTTCATATTATCTCCCCCAGACTTCTGCCGCGGTCTGCACGACAAGCTCCAGCTTTTTCCATTGCTCTTCCTCGGCCAGAAGGTTCCCCTCCTCGCTGGAGGCAAACCCGCATTGCGGCGACAGGCAGAGCTGATCGAGCGGCACGAACTTCGCCGCCTGATCGATCCGCCGCTTCAGCTCGTCCTTAGATTCGAGCTGGCCAAACTTCGAAGTCACCAGACCGAGAACCACCATCTTATCCTTGGGCACGAACCGCAGCGGCTCGAAGCCGCCGGCGCGGTCGGTGTCGAATTCCATGAAGTAGCCATTCACGTCGATGTTGTTGAACAGGATCTCCGCGACCGGCTCGTAACCGCCCGACGCAATGAAGGTCGAGCGGAAATTACCGCGGCACAAATGCATGGTGATGGTCATGTCGGCGGGAATGTCGGATATGGCCGCGTTGATCATGGATGCATACGCCATCGGCAACGCATCCGGATCGTCACCGCGGTCGATCACAATCCGGCGCTGATCGGGATCGCACAGATAGGTGAAATTCACCTCATCGAGTTGCAGATAACGGCAGCCCGCGTCGGCAAACGCGCGCACCGCCTTGCGGTACGTCGTTCCCAGGTCGCTGTAGAATTCGTTCATGTCCGGATAGATCGATTCCGGCACGCCCTCGCGGCCGTGGCGGAAATGCACCGCGGATGGCGACGGGATCGTCATCTTCGGTGTCGCTTTGGCGTGCGCCTGCAGGAACCTGAAATGCTCGATCATCGGATGGCCGTCGAACCGGCCGAGCCTGCCGTTGACACGGATCAGCACCTGCGGCGACTGCACACCCTGGAACTTGAACTTGCGCTCGCCGGCATAGGACTCGATGCCGGGAAGATGCTCCAGAAAATCGATCTGCCAGGACCGCCGGCGGTTTTCGCCGTCGGTGACGGACTGCAGGCCCACTGCTTCCTGCCGCTTGATCAGAACCTCGATCTCGCGATCCTCGA
>CAZGSW010000034.1:15220-26208 GCA_964528635.1 uncultured Rhodoplanes sp.
AAAGACCGGAGACTTACCGCCCCCACACCTCGTCGGCCAGTTCAACGATCATCCGCAGCTTCGCCCACTGCTCATCCTCGGCAAGGATGTTGCCCTCCTCGGTCGAGGCAAAACCGCATTGCGGCGAAAGACAAAGCTGATCCAGCGGAATGTATTTCGAGGCCTCGTCGATCCGGCGCTTCAGCGTATCCCTGGATTCCAGTTGGCCTAATTTCGAAGTCACAAGCCCCAGAACCACGGTCTTGCCCTTGGGCACGAACCGCAGCGGCTCGAAACCGCCGGCACGGTCGCTGTCGTACTCCATGAAATAGGCCTGGATATTGATCTTGTTGAACAGGATTTCCGCCACCGGCTCGTAACCGCCGGAGGCGACGAACGTGGACTGGAAATTGCCCCGGCACAGGTGCATCGCCGTCGTCATGCCGGCGGGCACATCGGAGATCGCCGTGTTGATCATGTCGGCATAGATATGCGGCAGTCGCTCGACGTCGTCGCCGCGGTCGCTGACCTGCTTGCGCAGCGCCGGATCGCAAAGATAGGTGAAGTTCACTTCGTCGAGCTGGATGTAGCGGCAGCCTGCGTCGGCAAAGGCCTTCACCGCCTGCCGGTAGGTCTGGCCGAGATCGCGATAGAAGTCGTTCATGTCCGGATAGATCGATTCCGGAACGGCGGAACGCCCGTAGCGGAAGTGCAGCGACGACGGCGACGGGATCGTCATTTTCGGCGTCTGAGCGGTGGTCCGCTGCACGAACCTGAAATGCTCGATCATCGGATGTCCGCTGAACGTGCCGAGCTTTCCGGTCACGCGCAGCATCATGGGTCTCGGCTGCGGCCCCTGAAACTTGATCTTGCGCTCTCCGAGGTAGGCTTCGACGCCGTCAAGCCTGCCGAGGAAGTCATAATTCCAGAAAGCGCGGCGGTACTCGCCATCGGTGATCGACTTGAGCCCGACCTCCTCCTGCTTGCGGATCAGCGCGGCGATTTCGCGATCCTCGACGGCCTTCAGTTGCTCGGCGGTGATTTCGTTGCTCTCGCGCCTGGCACGGGCTTCTTTCAAGGCGGCGGAGCGCAGGAAACTGCCGACATGATCGGCACGGAACGGAGGATTGGTACGTTGCATTGACGCTCTCTATCTTCACCCAGTTCATCAGCAGCGTGGCCGGGATTGTCCCGGCCATGACGGTGGTGGAATTTTATCGGCTTCCCCACACCTCGTCCGCCAGTTCCACGATCATGCGCAGCTTGGCCCACTGCTCGTCCTCAGCCAGCACGTTGCCCTCCTCGGTCGAAGCAAAACCGCACTGCGGCGACAGGCAGAGCTGATTGATCTCGATATATTTCGTTGCCTCATCAATGCGGCGCTTGATGTCGTCCTTGCTTTCGAGAACGCCGCTTTTCGACGTCACCAGGCCCAGTACGACCTGCTGGCTGCCCTTGGGCATGAACCGCAGCGGCTCGAAGCCGCCGGAGCGATCGGTGTCGTATTCGAGGAAGAAGCCGTCGACCTTTACCTTGCCCAGCAACTGCTCGGCCACAAAGTCGTATGCTCCGCTGGCGATGAAGGTGGAACGGAAGTTGCCGCGGCAGGAGTGCATCGTGACGGTCATGTCGGCCGGTTTTGCCTCCAGGGCCTTGTTGGTCACCTCCGCGTAGATGGCAGGCAGGGCGTCGGGGTGGTCGCCGCGCTCGCGCGAGTGCTGACGCTCCCTGGGATCGCAGATCATCGACCACGCGGTGTCGTCCAGTTGCAGGTAGCGGCACCCGGCGTTGTAGAATGTGCGAATCGCCTGCCGATAGGTGTTCGCCAGATCATCGAAGAACACATCCATGTCCGGATAGGCCTGCCTGCTGATGTTCTGCCGGCCCTGGCGAAAATGCATGGTGCTGGGCGCCGGGATCGTCATCTTGGGCGTGACCCGTGTGCTCGCCGTCAGGAACCTGAAGTGATCGAGGTGCCTGTGGCCGGAGAAACCGAGCTTGCCGACGATCCGGATCGCCTCGGCCTTGGTCTCCACACCGGCGAAGACAATTCCCTTGCCGGTGTCGAACATCTCGACGCCGTCCAGCCCCTTGTAGAAGTCGAAGTGCCACCAGGAACGCCTGAACTCGCCGTCGGTCGCAAGCTTCAGCCCGACCTCCTCTTGCTTGCCGATGATCTTCTCGATCTCGGCGTCTTCGACCGCAGCAAGCTCGGCGTCGGAAATTTCACGTCGCGAATGCTTCGCCCGCGCGGCCTTCAGCGGCGCGGTGCGAAGCAGGCTGCCGACGTGATCGGCGCGAAAGGGGGGTATTGAACGTTGCAACGCTCTCTCCTGTCATGCCCGCGAAGGCGGGCATCCAGTACGCCGCACGATCGCGATCAACGTGACACCGGTGATCACTGGATCGCCCGCCTTCGCGGACGATGACAGCCGGGCTACTTTCCCCACACCTCTTCGGCGATTTCGACCACCTCGCGCATCTTCGCCCACTGCTGCTCTTCCGTCAGGACATTGCCCTCTTCGGTGGAGGCGAACCCGCACTGAGGCGACAACGCGAGTTGTTCGAGTGGAGCGTACTTCGCAGCCTCATCAATCCGACGCTTGATGTCGTCCCGCTTTTCCAGCGTGCCGCTCTTGGACGTGATCAGACCGACCACCGCAATCTTGTGTCCCTTCGGCAGGAAGCGCAGCGGTTCCAGTCCGCCAGCCCGATCCGAGTCATATTCCAGAAAGTAGCCGTCGTAGTTGCATTCGCCGAGCAGCTTCTCGGCCACCGGCTCGTAACCGCCGGACGCGATCCAGGTGGACCGGAAATTGCCGCGACAAATATGCGTTGTGATGACCATGTCATCCGGCTTGCCCTCGAGCGACTTGTTGAGGAGCCTCGTATAGTCGGCCTGTAGGCGGTCGACATTCATGCCGCGCTCCCTGGCCTTCTTCATCTCCACGTCGGAGCAGAGATAGGCCCAGGCCGTGTCGTCGAACTGCAGGTAGCGGCAACCGGCGTCGTAGAACGCCTTCACCGCCTTGCGATAGGCCGCCGCCAGATCGTCGTAGATCGCGTCGTGATCGGGATAAAACTTCTTGTCGACCGAGCCGGGCTCGAGCCGGAAGTGCATCACGGTTGGCGCCGGAATACACATCTTCGGCGTTACCCTGGTGTGCTCCTTCACAAATCTGAAGTGATCGATCATCGGATGGTTTGAAAATCCGATCTTGCCAGTCACCTTGATGCTGCGCGGCTTGGTCTGGACGCCCTGAAACTGGATGCCGTGATCAAGCTCGTAGATTTCGACGTTGTCGAGCAACCCGTAGAAATCGAAGTGCCACCAGGACCGGCGATATTCGCCGTCGGTGACACATTGCAGCCCGACCTCCTCCTGTTTCCTGATGATCTTCGGGATTTCCTGGTCCTCGACCTTCTTCAGATCCTCGACGCTGATCTGTCCCTTCTCGCGCTTTTCCCTCGCTTCCTTGATCGCCGGGGAGCGCAAGAAACTGCCGACGTGGTCGGCCCGAAAGGGCGCCTTGTTTCTTCTCATTGGGTCGTTCCTCACTCGAACTGTCGTTTGTGCGGGGAAGCATCGCACGCTGGTGCCCAGCGGTCGAGAACGTGCCCGGTTGCGAATCGCGGTCCGCCGCACCGCGGTGGGACATCTCCCATGGCTGCGCGCATTGAAGCGCTGGGACGGACGCGGGTTCGGGTGATCGAAAAGCCCAAAAACGCAACAATGCCGCACATTTGCGTGCATCGCTCGCTTGCGCCATTTCGCGCTTTGGACCTAAAATCCAGGTGATTTCGGACGGTGAAGGGGCGCCGTCCGACACACCTTTCGGGAGGAACTCAATGATGAAGCGTATCATTGCGGCTGCGGCCGCGATCGGCCTTTCGGCCGCGTCAGTCCATGCACAAGAGGTCAAGGTGGGCGTGAATCTGCCCTACACCGGCATCGGTGCGGAACTTGCACAATGGATCGACCGCGGCATGGAGATGTATCTCAAGCTCAATGCCGACAAGGTCAAGCCGTACAACATCAGGCTGATCAAGCGCGATGCCAAGAACCCAGCCGGCAACGACTCCCGCGTCGCGACGCAAGAGTTGCTGACACAGGACAACGTCGACATCCTCGCCGGCTGGGTCTATTCGCCGAATGCGATCGCGTCGGCGCCGGTCGTCAACGCCGGCAAGAAAATGGCCGTCATCATGAACGCCGGCACCGCTCACATCACGCAGATGTCGAACTACTACGCGCGCGTATCGTTCAGCATGTGGCATGCCGGCTTCTCGATCGGCGAAGCGGCCGCAAAGCAACTCAAGGCGAAGACGGCGGTGGTCGGCTATACCGATTTCCCGCCCGGCAAGGACAGCCTGAACGCCTTCAAGCGGGCCTTTGAGGCCAACGGCGGCAAGGTCATCGACGAAATTCCGATGGGTGGCGCGGGAGCAGTGCCGGATTTCACGCCGTTCTTCCAGCGTGCCAAGGACAAGAAGCCTGACGTGTTCTTCGTGTTCGTGCCCGCCGGCGATCATGCCGCCGCCGTGGCGCGTACATACGGGGCATTGGGCATGCGTCAGGCCGGCATTCGCCTGATCGGCCCCGGCGACATCACGCAGGACACCAAGCTGCAGGCGATGGGCGATGCGGCGGTCGGCATGATCACCATGCATCACTACAACGCCGATCTTCCCAACGCCGAGAACAAGCGCTTCGTCGAAGCATGGAAGAAGGAATACGGCGCGAACACCACGCCGGACTTCATGGCAGTCGGCGGCTACGACGGCATGGCACTGATCGTACACGTTGTCCAACAGCTCAAGGGCAAGATCGACGGCGACAAGGCGATCGAGGCCGCCAAGACCTTCAAGTACAACAGCCCGCGCGGCCCGATCTCGATCGACCCGCAAACTCGCGATATCGTGATGAACGAGTATCTGTCCGAGGTGGTGAAGAGCCCGGACGGGCGGCTGGTGCAGAAGGTCATCGGCCAGATCGACAACGTGAAGGACGCCTGCAAGGCGCAGAAGATCGCGCCGTGCAAGTGACCTGACAAGCGACCGCTTGCACCACCGCCGCCCGCAACGGGCGGCGGTTTTGCTTGACAGCGCAGCCCTCGCTTGCAGTTTGTCGACCGGGCCCTACAATTTGCGGACAAAGCCTGGGGGAACGAAATGACGAGCCTGCTCGCGGCGGCGGCCGCGAACCACATCCTTTGGTCGGCAGCATGATCGAGAACATCGCCAGCATCGTGCTCGGCGGGATGGCTGCCGGAATGGTGCTGTTCATCGTCTCGGTCGGCCTCTCCGTCACGATGGGCCTGATGGGCTTCGTCAATCTGGCGCACGGCGCATTCGCGATGCTGGGCGGCTACATCATCGTGCTGTCGATGCGGCATCTGGGCATCGGCTTCGGACCGGCGCTCGCCGTCGGCTTCGTCCTGACCGCGGCGATCAGCATTGTGTTCGAGCGGCTGCTGTATGCGCGGCTCTACAGAGCGGGAGAGCTCGATCAGGTGCTGTTCACCATCGGCCTGTGCTTCGTCTTCATCGCGACGCTGACGGTGACGGTCGGGCCGGAGAACCAGCCGGTCATCCTGCCGGCCGAGCTTCGCGGGCAGATCGACCTCGGCATCGTGCAGTACCGGACCTACAGTGTTTTCCTGATCCTGGCCGGCATCGTCATCGCGGTCGGCCTCTGGCTCGGGTTCGAGCGCACGCGCTTCGGCGCGCAGATTCGCGCCGCGGTCGACAACCGCCGGATGGCGGAATCGCTCGGCATCAACATCGACCGGCTGTTTGCCATCACGTTCGGGTTCGGCAGCGGCATGGCGGCCCTGGGGGGCGGGCTCGGTGCGGAGTTCCTCGGTCTCGATCCGCAGTATGCGCTGAAGTACCTGGTGTTCTTTCTGATCGTCGTCGCGGTCGGTGGCCTCGGCAGCATCGGCGGCGTGTTCTGGGCCTCGGCCATCATCGGCGTGCTGGACTTCGTACTGAAGAAGTATCTGCCGCAGGGCGGCACCATGTTCATCTATGTGCTGACGATCCTGCTGCTGCTGTGGCGGCCGCAGGGCCTGTTTGGAAAGCCGACATGAGCGCCGGTTCTGCCCATACGCATATGGCGGCGACGGCGTTGACCCAACGGCACCGCTTGCGCTGGTGGGAAGCGATGCCCTGGATTCTGGGAATCGCCTACTTCTTCGCGTTCCCGAATCATCTCGGCTTCGGCACCGAACTCCTCATCATGGTGCTGTTTGCCATATCGCTGGATATGGCGCTGGGTTACGCGGGGATCGTAACGCTCGGTCATGCTGCGTTCTTCGGGGCCGGCGCCTATACCGTGGGCATGCTGGCCCACCACGGCATCTGGAACGAGCCCATCACCTCGCTCGTCGCCGCCGCCATGGTGGCCGCCTTCGTCGGCCTCCTGTCCGGGCTGGTCCTGCTGCGCACCACCGGGCTGACCTTCCTGATGCTGACGCTGTGCACCATGCTGATGCTGGAGGAGGCGGCCAACCTCGGCCACGACTGGACCGGCGGCTTCGACGGCCTCACCGGCATCACAATCCCGCCGCTGTTCGGCGTGTTCGAGTTCAATCCGCTGTTCCCGAGAACGCAGTACGTCTACGTCCTCGGCGTGCTTTTCCTGTGTTTCGTATTCGTGCGCGCGCTGGTCTATTCGCCGTTCGGCGAGAGCCTGACGGGAATTCGCGAGAACACGCTGCGCATGCACGCGGTGGGCGCCCCGGTCCGTGCCCGGCTGGTGCTCTGCTACACCATCTCGGCCGCCATCGCCGGCATCGCCGGCGGTCTGTGGGCGCAGGCCAACGCCTACGTCAACCTGTCGACACTCGGCCTCGACCGCGCCGCCACCGTGCTGATCATCCTGGTGCTGGGCGGCTACGGGCGGCTTTACGGCGCGTTCGTCGGCGCGGTGGCCTACATGGTGCTGGCGCACTGGCTGTCCAAGCTCTATCCGACCGCCTGGCAGCTCGGGCTCGGCCTGATGCTGGTGATCATCGCGCTGTTCGCCCGCGGCGGCATCATCGGCATCGGCGATACGCTGGCGGCCCGCTGGCGCGCCATGCGACCCGCGCCCGCAACTCCGCCAAAGTCCGCGCCGGGATCCGCACCATGACGACGCTGCTGGAGACCCGCAACGTCAGCCGCAACTTCGGCGCGCTCGCAGCGGCGACCGACATCAACTTCAAGCTCGAAAGCGGCGCGCGCCATGCGCTGATCGGGCCGAACGGCGCCGGCAAGACCACGTTCATCAACCTCCTGACCGGCGTGCTGATCCCCTCGTCCGGGCAGGTGTTCCTGCGTGGCGATGACATCACCACCATGGAACAGGCGGCGCGGGTCAAGCGCGGCATCGCCCGGACGTTCCAGATCAATCGCCTGTTCCGCGGACTTTCCGTGCTGGAGAACGTCTATATCTCGGTGGCCGAGCGGGTCGGCGCGGCGTCCTCGATGTTCACGCCTGCCGGCAACCGCCGCGACGTGATCGACGAGTCGATGCACCTGCTGGAAACGCTCAAGCTCGCCGACGACGCGCAGCGCACCATCACCGGCCTGCCCTACGGCCGCCAGCGACTGGTCGAACTGGCCATCGCGCTCGGCCAGAAGCCCGAGGTTCTGCTGCTCGACGAGCCCGCCGCCGGCGTACCCAGCGCCGAGAGCCACATCATCCTCGACGCCATCGACGCGCTGCCGAAATCGATCGGCGTGCTGATCATCGACCACGACATGGACCTGGTGTTCCGCTTCGCCCAGCGCATCACGGTGCTGGTGCGCGGCGCCATTTTCGCCGAAGGCACGCCGAAGGAGATCGGGGCGAACCCGGACGTGCGCGCGGTCTATCTCGGACAGGGCGGCCATGGTTGAGAAAATCGTGGCCGAGAAGACGATGGCCGGCAGCGCTGCCGTGGAGCTGCGCAACGTCTCAGCCGGCTACGGCGAGACCGTCGTGCTGGAGGACATCAATCTTGCGCTCGCGCCGGGCGAAAGCATCAGCGTGATCGGCAGGAACGGCGTCGGCAAGACCACGCTGCTCGCCACCGTGATGGGCCACACCACGCTGCACAAGGGCGATGTGCTGCTCGACGGCAGGAGTCTCCGGGGCATGCCGGTGTACCGGCGCGCCACCGCCGGCATCGGCTTCGTGCCGCAAGAGCGCGAGATCTTCCCGTCGCTGACCGTGCGCGAGAACCTCGACGTCGGCGCGCGGCCCGGCTCCTGGACCGACGAGCGGCTGTTCGAGCTGTTTCCCAACCTCTCCGAGCGGCTTGCCAACAAGGGCAACCAGCTTTCGGGCGGCGAGCAGCAGATGCTGTCCATCGCGCGTGCGCTGCGCACCAATCCGACCGTGCTGCTGATGGACGAGCCGACCGAGGGCCTTGCGCCGGTGATCGTGGAGGCGCTGACCGCGGTGATGGTGAAGCTGCGCCAGGAAAGCAAGCTGTCGATCATCCTGGTCGAGCAGAACAGCCGTGTGGCGTTCGAGTTCTCCGACCGCACCGTGGTGCTGGACAAGGGCCGCATCGTCTACGACGGCCCGTCGAAGGCGCTGCGCGATGACGCGGAAAAGCTGGCGTCACTGATCGGGGTCAGCGAGTAGCGGGCTGGCACAGCCGCCGATCTCAATGCCGGCCGTGTCCCTGTCAGCGCCGCGTCGCCTCTACTTTTTCTCCAGACCGGACAAATTGCACTGGTCCGTCGTCCACTGGCCCGTCTTCAGGCACTGGGCGTGGGCTTTCTCTCCGAGAGCGTAGCAGTCGCGCCGCGGTCCCGAGGAGCCGATCCGCGCGCAAACCCTCTGGTGGAATCGCTTGGCCTCAATACAGGTCGCGCCGGTGTTCTCGCATTTGGCCGCAGCCGGCCAGGTGGAGGCGACGAGCAATCCGAATGCCGCAAATCCCGCCAACATCATCTTATCGTTCCCGCCCCACGCCGTGCACCCCATTAGGATGGATACGATAGCAAAGCGATCCTCCAATAGCGATTCGCGGATGTCCGTATCGGGCCGGGGCGACAAGCCGCGCCGCTTCGTCGCACCGATTGGCGTGACGTTCTTACCGCCCTGACTCCAGGCGAGGCGGTTGCATTTGCGCCCATCGTGCCCGCGGCAAACCCGCGGCCCCTGCCGGCGAAGGCAGAAATAAACTACGCGTGCGCCTTGCGCTGCGGATCGATGATCTGCTCCAGCTTGCCGAGCACGTGCATGCACGGCAGCAGTTGCGCCAGCGAACCGTTCGGCTCGCGCTTCTCCTTGATCGCGGCGATGAACTCGCGGTCCTCCAGCTCGATGCCGTCCATCGAGACGTCGACCTTGGACACGTCGATCTTGTTGTCCTTGCCGTCGCTGAGATCGTCGTAGAACGCCTTGAACGTGCCGTTGTCGCAGATGTAGCGGAAGAACGAGCCAAGCGGCCCATCGTTGTTGAACGACAGCGACAGCGTGAGCATCTTGCCGGACGGCGTCCGCGCCACGATGCCCATGTCCATCGCGATGTTCAGTTCCTTGTGGATCGGCCCCTGCACCGCGTAGCAGTCCGAGATGTTCTCGCCGCACTGGTACTGGAACAGGTCGATGGTGTGGGCGGCGTGATGCCACAGCAGATGGTCGGTCCAGCTCCGCGGATTGCCGGCGGCGTTGATGTTCTTGCGGCGGAAGAAGTAGGTCTGCACGTCCATCTGCTGGATCGACAGTTCGCCGGCCGCGATCTTCTTGTGCACGTACTGATGACTCGGATTGAAGCGGCGCACATGGCCGCCCATCGCGGTGACGCCGGTTTCCTTCGCGATCTTCACCAGCGCCTCGGCGTCCTCCACCGAATCGGTAACCGGGATTTCGACCAGCACATGCTTGCCGGCGCGCATCACCTGCTCGCCCTGGCGGAAGTGCATCTTGGTCGGAGTGGTGAGGATCACCGCGTCGGCGCGCTTGATGCCCTCGGAGAGATCGCCGGTGTGGTGCGGAATGCCGTACTTCTTGGCGACCTGCGCGGTGGCGTCCTGGTTGCCGCCGACCAGCGACGTCACTTCAACGCCGGGAATGCGCTTGAGCGCGTCGAGATGCTTCTGGCCGAATGCGCCCTGACCGGCAACACAGATTTTCATGAGGCTCCTCGTACGATGATTGATACCCGGTGGGAGCGACAAACTCCGTCACCCTCCCCTGGAGGGGGAGGGTGAACCGAGCAAGCGGCCCGGATTGAGCATATCTCAACTGCGGATACGATCCACCTTCGCACGCGCGGCGGCGCGCCTCAGTTTAGGCGCCGACTTCTTGCCTTTGCCCGCAGGTTTCGCGGCCGTCTTCCTCGCGCCCTTGATACGGTTCTCCAGGATGATGTGGCCGACCGCGGTGTTCGACGCCGGAACGGTGTAGAAGCGATAGACCTCGTCGACCTGCTCGTCGAGCGCGCCGCGCATGATGAGCCACATCACCATCTCGACGCCCTCGGCGCCGGCCTCGCGCATCAGCTCGAGGTGCGACAGCCTGGTGAGCTTCCTGGGGTTGCGCGTCAGATTGTCGAGGAAGGCGTGATCGAACTTCGAGTTGATCAGTCCGGCGCGCTGGCCGCTGATCTGGTGCGACATGCCGCCGGTGCCGAACACCACGACCCGGAGATCCTCCGGATAGGACTCCACCGCCTTCTTTATCCCCCGGCCGAGATTGAAGCAGCGGTTGCCGGTCGGCGGCGGGAACTGCACCACGTTGACGGCGAGCGGGATGACCGGGCACGGCCATTCCTTCGGGGTGCCGAACATCAGGTTGAGCGGCACGGTGAGGCCGTGATCGACCTCCATTTTGTTGCAAAGCGTCAGATCGAACTCGTCGAGAATGACCGACTGCGCGATGTGCGAGGCAAGCTCCGGATGACCCTTCACCACCGGCACCGGACGCGGCCCCCAGCCCTCGTCGGCAATCGGGAATTCCGCCGCGGTGCCGAGCGCGAAGGTCGGGATCATCTCCACCGAGAACGCCGAGGCGTGGTCGTTGTAGA
>CAZGSW010000035.1:0-16063 GCA_964528635.1 uncultured Rhodoplanes sp.
CGTTCATAGCATGATACCCCAACCATCCGATTCCCCACCGTGACCCAACGATGAGCGAAACCTCCCAGCCGGCCACCGCGCATCCGGAGCCGGTTCCCACCGCCCGCCCCGCCTGGGTCGAAAGCCTGCTGCGCCCGCTGCTGGCGTTCCGGCGCAACTACGTGCCGGTGGTGATGGTCTACTTCGCCTACGGCGCGCTGGGCCTGATCGATGTCACGCGCGACCTCTGGATCAAGGAGGCGCTGACGCTGACGCCGGCGCAACTGGCCGGCATCGCCGTGTGGCTCGGTCTGCCCTGGACCATCAAGATGGTGTTCGGCGAACTGGTCGACAGCACGCCGATCTTCCGGTCGCAGCGGAGCGCGTACGTGCTGATCGGCGCCGCCTTCACCGCCAGCGGCATGATCACGCTGGCGGGCGCTGCCGGGGGCTGGCTTTCGTTTCTGGTGCCGAACCAGCTCTACGTGCTGGGCGCCATGCTGATCGTGGTCGGGACCGTGATCCAGGACGTGGTGGCGGATGCGATGTCCACCGAGGTGGTGCCGCGCACCGACGCCGACGGCACCCCCCGCCCGGACGCCGACGTCCGGGCCGAGCTCGGCATGGTGCAGGTGCTGGGCCGCATCGCGCTGTCGACCGGAGTCCTCGCGGTCGCCGGACTGTCGGGCTTCCTCGCCAGCATATTCTCCCGCGAGACCGTGTTTCTGATGGGCCTGGCCGTGCCCCTGATCTCCATCACCGGCGTATTCCTTCGCAGCGACGTGCCGGTCGAGCGGCGGCCGCCCGACTGGCGGATTCTCGGCGGCGGGATCGCGTTCGGAGGCCTGGTGATCGCGCTCGGGCTGGGCAGCGTGCCCTACGCCCAGGAGCTGATCTTCGCGATCTCGATGGCTGTGATCTGCGGGATGCTGGTGCTGGTCACGCGCGAGATCGATGCGCAGACGCGCCGCGCGATCTTTTTCACCGCCGTCATCATCTTTGCGTTCCGCGCCAGCCCCTCGGTGGGCGACGCATACTTCTGGTGGACCCTCGACGAGCTCAAGTTCGATGCGGCGTTCTACGGCGTGCTGCGTCAGACCGGCGCGATCGTGGCGATCGCGGCGATGTGGATGTTCAGCAAGCAGATCACCGAATACTCAGTGACCGCCGTCCTGTTCTGGATCGTGGTCGCGAGCACGATCCTGTCGCTGCCGACCGTCGGGCTGGTGTACGGCCTGCACGAGTGGACCGAAGCGAACTTCGGGTTCGGCGCGCGAAGCATAGCCTTCGTCGACACGGTGGCGGCCTCGCCGTTCGCCCAGCTCAGCATGATTCCGCTGCTGACCTTGATCGCGTACTACGCGCCCGCCGGACACCGCGCCACGTGGTTCGCCCTGATGGCGTCGCTGATGAATCTGGCGCTCGTCGCCGGGCAACTGCAGACAAAGCTGCTGAACCAGATTTTTGTGGTGAACCGGGGCCAGTACGATGAACTGGGTGCGCTGCTGATCGTGGTGCTTTCGCTCGGCTTCATCGTGCCGGTCGCGGTCATCGCGCTGTTCGGATGGCGCATTGCGCGACGCTGAACTGTCTGCTGGGTTATTCGCGTGTGAGGATGCATCCGTGCAGTTTGGCCTGAACTTCTTTCCCTGTGTCGGTCCCGCGGAGAAATCCCCCGAGCAGTATTTCCGCGAGGCGATGCACCTGTGCAGCCTTGCCGATGAACTCGGCTACACTCACATCCGGCAGGTCGAGCACTACTTCCACCGTTATGGCGGCTACAGCCCCAATCCGCTGCTGTTCCTCGCCGCGGCCGCAGCTCGCACCGCAAAAGCGCGGCTCATCACCGGAGCGGTGCTTCCGGCCTTCAACAGCCCGCTCAAGCTCGCCGGCGAGATCGGCATGCTCGACGGCATCAGCGGAGGGCGGCTCGAAGTCGGCTTTGCCCGCGCATTCCTGCCGCACGAGTTCGCGCAGTTCGGCGTCAGCCTCGACGACAGCCGGCGGCGATTCACCGAAGGCGTGGCGCAGATTGCGCTGCTGCTGCGTGAGGAGAAGGTGTCTTCGGACGGCGAGTTTCACCGCTTCAGCAACGTGACCTCGCTGCCGAGGCCGACGCAGAAGCCGCACCCGCCGCTCTGGATCGCGGCGACCAACACGCCCGAGACGTTCGAGTTCGCCGGCAGGCACGGTTTCCGCGTCATGAGCATCCCGCTCGAGCCGGAGCGCATGCGCGGTCTGATCGGAACTTACCGCGACGCCTGGCAGTCGGCCGGACATCCGGGCAAGGGCCACGTCATGTGCACGTTCTTCATGTGCTGCGCGACGACCCGCGATGAGGCGCTCGCCAGCGGGCTTGCGCCCTGCAACGGTCATCTGCGCGGCCTGGCCGATGCCGCCAAGGAGTGGCTCGCGGGTGCCAGCACGAAGGATTATCCCGGCTACGACAAGCTGATGACACATGTGCTCAACGACAGCGCCGAGGCCCAGGTCAGCAAGGGCAGCGCCTTCATCGGCTCTCCGGCCGACATCGTTGAGATGATCCGCTCTTTCAACAGCAAGGTCGGCGGTATCGACAGCGTGTCGCTGCACTTCACCCCGGCCGACATGCCGGCGGATGCGGCGGAACGGTCGCTGCGGCTGTTTTCCCGCGAGGTGTTGCCGCAGGTCGCCGCACTGTGAGGGCCGAAACAGGGCCGTTTGCAGGCAACGGCAGCGGTCACGGTTCCGCATCCCTGTTGACAACCGGCGTTGCATGAACGGTATTCGAGATTATATGGGACCGACGTTGTCCCTGCGGCCCGGCGCATTCCGGTGTGCGGGTTTGAACCACGGCAAACGGCAGAGATTGCATGTCCCCCCCATCGAGACGATTTCTGGTCCAGGCGCCGATCGGCGCCGCGCTGGCCCTCGTGCTGTTTGCATCCGCTGGCCAGGCCCAGCGGTCCGGCCCCTTCAATGGCATGGCCGGAGCCTGGTCGGGCCCGGGGACCCTGACCCTCAACACCGGCACCAAGGAGCGGATCCGTTGCCGGGCGCAATATCAGGTCGCCGGCACCGGCTCCGACCTGAAGCTTGAGCTGCGCTGCGCCAGCGACACCTACAAGTTCGAACTGCAGAGCTCGCTGAGCCACAGCTCCGGCAACGTCTCCGGCACCTGGAGCGAGGTGACCCGCGGCGCGATTGGCAACGTCTCCGGATCGGCGAGCGGCAACCAGCTCAATCTGCGTGCGACCAGTCCGGTCTTTTCGGCGATGCTTGGCGTGGTCACGCGCGGCAACCGGCAGTCGATCTCGATCCAGTCGCCCGGCAGCGAAATTTCCGCCGTCGCGATTACGCTCAACAAGTCCCGCTAGCCGCATCCTTGCTCCAGCAGGGATCCGGCGTGCGCCATCGGCGCACGCTGCCGACTCTGTCCACCGCATCACGTCCTGTGAACAAGCCTGTGGAAGAGATGTCGATTAGTCGATGAATTGATTGGGGATAACTTACGCACATCGCTGCGAATCGCCGCGTTGTTCCGTACCTCGTCGCCACCAAGGCAACGGGAAGGAACAATCAAAATGCGCAGCCTGGCCATCATGCTTCTGAGTGCTGTGGCGTTGACTGGAGTGAGTGCCGATGCCCATGCAACGAAGCGGCTGGTGACCAAGGCACCCATTGTCAAAGCGCCGCCGCCCGTTTCATCCGCCGGCGCCGGCTTCTACATCGGCGTCAACGCCGGCTACAGCTGGAGCCGCGGCTACTACTCCGACCCGGTGGCGGGCGGCGTCGGCTTCAACATTCCGACCGGCATGGCGGGCCTGACGTTCGGCTACAACGGACAGTCGGGCGCCTTCGTGTACGGCCTGGAAACGGACTTCAACGGTGCCTGGAACAAGGGCACCAACGGCATCGCAGCCCCGTGTCTCGGCTGCCAGACCGGCCTTGCCTATTTCGGCACGCTGCGCGGCCGCGTCGGTTATGCGATCGGCCAGGCGCTGCCCTACTTCACCGGCGGGCTGGCCTACGGTGCCGTGCGATCCGGGCTGCCCGGTCTGCCGAAGGACACCGACGTCAAGGCCGGCTGGACCATCGGCGGCGGTGTCGAATACGCGCTTGGCGGCGCGTGGTCGGTGAAGGCGGAATACCTCTACTTCGACCTGGGACGGGCGGGCTGCGGGCCAGCCTCGTGCGGCGCTGCCACCGGCGTCGAGGTGCACGGCAATCTGGTGCGTGGCGGCCTCAACTACCGCTTCTGATCGCCGGCAACCTGAAATGAACGACGGGCCGGGGGAAACCCGGCCCGTTTCTGTTTCGTCATGCCGGCCGGATCAGAAGGCCGCAACCAACTGCTGGAAGCCGAGCGTCCGGGCAAACGCGATCGCCTCGCGCTTCTGGTTGTCGTCCAGCGTGTAAATCAGCGGCATCGCCACGGCCTTCAGCCGGCGCAACTGATTGGTGGTGGCGGCCATGGCCGAGCTGCGATCGGCGAATTTGCTCCCAAGCCCTGCCGAGCCTCCACGCGCCTGACGCCGCGCCAGTTCGCTGAGCGCGGCCTCGACCGGCACCCAATGCCGGTGCTGGGCGGGCGTCAGCTTGAGCGCGGCTCGCAGGCGCGCGATGTGGGCCTCGGTGATGACTCCCTGAACAGCGCCCGGCCTGACCGTATCCCTGCCCGTGGCATGGCGCGGATCGACGTCCGTCACCTCGGCACGAGAGATCGCCGCCGCGCCCGGCGCGGTCGCGCCCCACTGCTGCTGCGCATCGGCTTGCGCGCCCATCCCCGTCACCAGCACCACTGCAACCGTGGCCGTGAGCTTGATCATTTCGAGTCCCCAGATGGCTAACAAATCGTTGCCAGGTCGGACCCACAATTACTGTCAAACGGGAGTTGCCGCGCGAACGAACTGGCGACATGGTTTCCGCAAACCCGGATAACCTTAATACGCCGCGGCCGAGCGGCCGACGCTTCGACTGGTTGGGTTAACTGTCCGGGGAATGGTGGGTGCGACAGGGATTGAACCTGTGACCCCTACCGTGTCGAGGTAGTGCTCTACCGCTGAGCTACGCACCCATTCGGGCGTCCTATATCGGCTCGACTCTGGCGAGGCAAGCGGGACGCCTCGCCCGGGGCGGCTCAGGCGGCCGCCAGCATCTTCTGAACTTCGTTGACGAGATCGCGCAAATGCACCGGCTTGGACAGGACCTTGGCCTGCTTCGGTGCGGCAGAATCGGCGTTGAGCGCGACCGCGGCAAAGCCGGTGATGAACATGATCTTGATGTCGGGATCGAGTTCCGCGGCCCGCCGGGCCAGTTCGATCCCGTCCATTTCCGGCATCACGATGTCGGTCAGCAGAAGCTGGAACGGCTCCTCGCGCAGGCGCTGATAGGCCGACATGCCGTTGTCGTAGGAGATCACCTCGAACCCCGCGGTCTGCAGCGCCTTGACGAGAAAGCGCCGCATATCGGTGTCGTCTTCCGCGAGGAGAATCTTCGCCGTCTGATCGTTCTGTGTCATCGACCCGCCTGCCCCTGAGCCCGAAACCATAGCGGCCTGACGCTAACGCCCCGTTACGCCGGCCGAAATTCTGCCCGACCGGAGCCCGGTGGCACAACCCGGGCGCTATACGTCACGCTGTTCCGGCCGATTTCCGAGCTCCCGGGGCGCCATAAGCCGGCCCTCGGGTAAACAATGGATAAAAGGCGGTCTTGGCAGCAGCTTGCCCGGCGTGGACAATGAGACCTTGCCGGTCAGTTCGACCGGCCCGTTGTTGAGATTCCCTGCTTGATGAACCCACGACCAGACGAATTCGACCCGCCCTTCGAGGTCCTCGAACCCGCAGAATCCCGTGGGTCTCTGATCTTCAACTCGCCACACTCAGGTTGTGTTTACCCTGGCGCGTTTCTGGCGGCGTCGCGGCTCGATCTGTCGGTGTTGCGGCGCTCGGAGGATTGTTTCGTCGATGCCCTCTTCATGGGAGTCGTCGCCGGCGGCTATCCGCTGATGCGGGCGCATTTCCCGAGATGCTACGTGGACGTCAACCGCGAGCCCTACGAACTGGATCCTCGCATGTTCGACGGGCGGCTGCCGTCCTATGCCAACACCCGCTCGATGCGGGTGGCGGGAGGACTGGGCACCGTCGCCCGGGTGGTGGGAGATGCCCAGGAGATCTACGATCGGCGCATCTCGGTAAACGATGCACTGCGCCGGATCGAAAGCCTCTACAAGCCGTACCATCGAACCTTGCGCCGTTTGTTCACCCGGGTGCATCGCGAGTACGGGGTCGCCACCCTGATCGACTGCCACTCGATGCCGTCCACCACCGGCGGCGGCCGGGACGACCGCCCCCGCGCCGACGTCGTGCTTGGCGACCGGTATGGAACCAGTTGCGCCCCGGCGATCTCCGAAACGATCGAGAGCGCCTTGCGCTCGATGGGCTTCGTAGTCAGCCGCAACAAACCTTACGCAGGCGGATTTATCACTGAGCATTACGGCAACGCCGCTGCGGGCCTGCACACCATCCAGTTGGAGCTCAACCGCGGGCTCTACATGGATGAGCGGCGGTTCGAGCGGTCTGCGGATTTCGATCAACTGGCGGAGAAAATGACCGCACTGGCCCATCTCGTAGCCGGCATTCCGGTCGAGGAGCTGCGGCCATACCGCGCCGCCGCCGAGTAGCGTCAAACGGCCTCTAAAAAGAAAGAGGCCGCCGAACATGTCGGCGGCCTAAGTCTAGGGAGGAAACGCCCAAGGAGGGCGGCGGGAACGCGATCTAGAGGACCGCCTACCGCGCTGCAACAATATGCCATCGCGCTGCACAAAGCGCAAGTGATACTGACCTATTTGCTATCCGAATCGGCATGGCTGACAATTGCGCAACGCAGAACAGCTATTTAGCTAACCCCTTCTCATAGCTACCGGAATAGGCCCAAGCCCCGATCATCACCAAAACGGCCTGTAGACAAAACACAGCCTGGTAGGCCTCAAGCGGGTATTTCCCGCCGTCCGAGGCGAACAGACCGATCACAGCACCGCTGACGATCTGGACCAGAAAGCCGCCGCCCATGGTTCCGATGTTGAGCAACGTGATGCAGCGCCCGAGCAGATGCGGTGGCACCAGCGAGCGGCCGTGCGACATGACCACCGAGGTCATCCCGGTCGAAAAGCCGAGCAGCGCGAATGCGAACAGCAGCAGCGGCAGCGGCATCTGACCCGCCGCAGCGAAAATCACGAGTGCCAAAAAGCTCAGTGAGGTCCCGAACAGGATCGGCGGCTTGAACCGCCCGAAGATGCGGTCGCTTGGCCCCCAAAAGAACGAGCCGACCACCTGCGCGAGCGCGGCGACAAACAGGATCTCGCCGCGCCCCTTGAGATCGTAGCCGTAGACGTGGGTCAGATAAGGCCCGCCCCACAACCCGATCACCAGCACGTAGCTCGGGTAGCTGGTGAGTTGCACCAGAAAGATCCGCCCCATCGACGGCGTGCGGATCACCTGCCATATCCCGGAGATGCTCTCCCGCAATGTCTCGTGGCGGCGCTCGGTGGTCTTGCCGGGCGGATCGTCGCTCGCCAGCAGCCACGTCAGAACACCGATCAGCACGGAAATCGCGGCGACTGCCATGAACACGCTGCGCCATCCGAAGGCCGCCGCAGAGGCCGCCAGCGGTGCGGTCGCAAACAGCGCACCGAGCGAACCGACGCCAAGATGAATTCCCGCCATGGTCGAGAACCGCTCCGGCGCGAACCAGCGTGCATACAGCGCGACGGGCGCCATGAGAAAACACGCGGTTCCGAAACCGAGCAGCGCACGGCTGAAGACCAGCCCGTTGACGTCGCGTGAAAGCGCGAATGCCATGCTGCCGGCCGCGGTGACGGCGATCGAAACCAGCATGCAGTTGCGCGGCCCGAAGCGGTCCAGCGCGACGCCGAGCGGCAGTTGCGTGGCGGCGAAGGCGAAAAAGTAGATGCTGGACAACAGGCCGAGTTGAACCGGCGAAAGGTCCATTTCGGCGGCAAGGTCGGGCGCAATGACACCGACCGAATTGCGCAGGAACTGACTGACGATGTACAGCATGCCGAGGGTGGCCACGACCGCAACGACGATCGCGGACAGGCCCGTCCGGCGTGAAACTGGGTCGACTTCAGCCATTCTCCCCGGCACTTCCTCCGCCGCATGCACGGCTTGTCCCGCACACGCCGCCTTTCCTCCCTGGAAACCGTCCCGCCGGCCGGAATTCGCCCCGCTGACGGCTTGCGATTTCCACCGCGACAGCGGATGACTGATTGCCCTGCCCACAAGGTGCGTGGCAAGAGCAGCCGCACGCATGACTGCCATCGATTTCACCGCCTTCGTCGACCGGCTCGCTGCTGCGGCAAGCGACGCTGTCCTGCCGTTTTTCCGGACCTCGCTTTCGGTGGAGAACAAGAGCCGCGGAGGCGCCGGTTTCGATCCGGTCACCGCCGCCGACCGCGCCGGGGAGCAGGCCATGCGCGCGCTGATCCGCGCCAACTTCCCCGAGCACGGCATCGTCGGCGAGGAATTCGGCAACGAGCGCACCGACGCCGAATATGTCTGGGTGCTGGATCCGATCGACGGAACCAAATCGTTCATCTCCGGCATGCCCGCCTGGGGCACGCTGATTGCGCTGATGCGTGAGGGCGAGCCGGTGTACGGCATGATGCACCAGCCCTTCACCCGCGAGCATTTCACCGGCGACGGCGGTGCGGCGAGCTATCGCGGTCCGGCCGGAGCCCGTGCACTGCACGTGCGGCCCTGTGTCTCGCTCGGCGAGGCTGTCCTGATGACGACCAGCCCGCTGCTGATGGACGAAGAAGAGCGGACGGCATTTCAGAGGGTGGAGAAGGCCGCACGCCTGTCACGTTACGGCGGCGACTGCTACGCCTACTGCATGGTGGCGGCCGGCCACGTCGATCTGATCGTCGAGGCGGGATTGAAGCCCTATGACGTGGCCGCTCTCATTCCGATCGTCAGCGGAGCCGGCGGTGTCATCACGACCTGGGATGGTGAGCCTGCCAAGAACGGCGGACGTATCGTCGCCGCGGGCGACAAGCGCATCCATGCCCAGGCCATCGCACTGTTGAAGGGCTGAATGTTGCCGCGCTTCCGAAGGAGTCTGCTGTCAGGAGCAGCAGGCTTCCACGCACGCCGCCGGACGCGCAGCAGCGGTCCGTGACGCAACGGCATCGGCTTCATCTGCCGGAACAGCGCCTCGATATCCTCTGGATCGACCCCGTCGGCACGCATCACCGCTTTCACGATTGGATCGGCCAGCATGTCTACAAGCGTCGGCTCACGACAGACACTGGCGTCCCGAATCGGGATGAGCTTGCCTGGCATTTCACGGACCTCTCTCATTCGGCAGCAACGCGCAGCGGATTCATATGCGGGCCGAGCGCGGCCGCAGCGCCGTCATCGGGGACTGACGGCACCGCGGCCGGCTCGCTTTCCTGCACGCGGAACCACAGCGCATACAGCGCCGGAACCACGAGCAGGGTCAGGACGGTCGCAACAAGCAGACCGCCCATGATGGTGATGGCCATGGGCCCCCAGAACAGGCTGCCGGCCAGCGGGATCATGCCGAGCACGGCGGCGAGCGCCGTGAGCACGACCGGACGCGCCCTCCGGATGGTCGCATCGACGATCGCCTGATAGCGGGAATGCCCTTCGGCAATATCGCGGTCGATCTGGTCGACCAGGATCACGGTGTTGCGCATGATCATGCCGGCCAGCGCGATCATGCCGAGCAGCGCCACGAACCCGAACGGCCGGTTCGAGATCAGGAGCGCCGCGGTTGCACCGATAATGCCGAGAGGCGCGGTCGCAAACACCAGCGCGAGCCGTGAGAAGCTCTGCAACTGGATCATCAGGAACGCCAGCATCGCGACGGCCATGACCGGGAACACCGCGGCGAGCGACGCGTTGGCCTTCTCGCTCTCCTCGATCGCCCCGCCGGTCTCGATCCGGTAGCCGTACGGCAGCGCGTCCTTGATGGATTGCAGCTTCGGCGCGACTTCGTTGCTGACGTCCGGTGCCTGAACGCCGTCGACGATATCGCCGCGCACCGTCAGCACCAGGTCGCGGTTGCGCCGCCAGAGGATCGGCTCCTCGTACTCGTAATGCAGCCTGGCAATCTGGGAGACAGGCACCGCGACGCCGTTGCGGGACGAAACGGTGAGATCGGGCAGGCGGTCGAGCGCGAGCCGCTCGGACGGAATGGCACGCGCCACCACATTGATGGTCTCGATGCCTTCGCGATACTGGGTGATCGGATAACCGGACAGCAGCGTCTGCAGGGTTTGCGAGACGTCCTGCGGCGTCAGTCCGATCGCGCGGGCGCGATCTTGGTCCACTTCAAGACGGATCGACTTGACCTGCTCGTTCCAGTCGAGGTGCGGCGTCACCAGCTTGGGGTTCGCCGCCATGACCTTGCGGACCTCCTGCGCGATCTCGCGCACCTTGAGCGGATCGGGGCCGGCAACGCGGAACTGGACCGGATAGCCGACCGGGGGACCGAAGTTGAAGCGGTCGACGCGGGTCCGCGATTCCGGCAGCGCGCCCTCGGCGAGAGCCTTCTCCAGCCGCGCCTTGATGCGCTCGCGGGCCGGCAGATCCTTGGCCACCACCACGATCTGCGCGAAATTGGGATTGGGCAGAACCGGATTGAGGCCGAGCCAGAACCGCGGCGCACCCTGCCCGACGTAGGTCGTATAGGTCGTGATGTCAGGATCGCCGTCGAGCAACGCCTCGGCCTTCTTCGCCGTGGCATCCGTGACACCGATCGCGGTGCCCTCCGGCAAGGTCATTTCCACGAACAGTTCGGTCCGACTCGAGGTCGGGAAGAACTGCTGCTGCACCAGGCCGAAGGCAGCGATCGAACCGGCAAAGGCTAGAACGGTCAGCACAACGACGGATTTCCGCCAGCGCACGCAGAACGCGATGATCCGGCGCAGGGTGCGGTAAATGCGCGTGTCATAGATCGCCTGATCGTCGTGGTGCGAATCCTTGCGCTTCGCAAAATCCGGCAGGAACTGCACGCCGAGATAGGGCGTGAACAGCACCGCGACGAACCAAGACGCAATCAGCGCCAATCCAACCACCCAGAAGATGCCGCCCGCGTACTCGCCGGTCGACGAGTTGGCGAAGCCGACGGGGAGAAAGCCGGCGGCCGTCACCAGCGTGCCGGTAAGCATGGGAAACGCCGTCGAGGTCCAGGCGAAGGTCGCCGCCTGGAAGCGGCTGTAGCCCTGCTCCATCTTCACCACCATCATCTCGATGGCGATAATGGCGTCATCGACCAGAAGCCCGAGCGCGATGATCAGCGCGCCGAGCGTGATCCGGTGCAGGTCCATGCCGACCGTGTACATGACGACGAACACGATCGCGAGAACCAGCGGCACCGACAGCGCGACCACGATTCCGGTGCGCCAACCCAGCGTCAGGAAACTGACCAGCAGCACGATGCCGAGCGCCTCGACGAACACCTTGAGAAACTCGGACACGGAATCCTCGACGACCTGCGGCTGATCGGCCACCTGCGTGATATCGATGCCAACCGGCAACTCCGCTGTCACCGATCTCATCGCTTTCGTCAGTTCATCGCCAAGATCAAGGATGTTGGCGCCCTCCTGCATCGAAACGCCAAGCCCGATGGCAGGCTTGCCGCCCTGGCGCAGGATGAAGCCGGGAGGATCCTCGTAACCGCGCCGCACGGTGGCGATATCGCCAAGCCGGAACACGCGATCGCCCGCCTGCACCGGCACCGCCGCAATGGCTTCGGCGCCGGAAAAAGCGCCGGTGACCCGCAGATGAATACGGTCCGCCGAGGTATCCACGGAGCCGCCGGGGGTCACAGCATTCTGGCGCGCCACGCTGTCGAAGATCTGCTGCGGAGTGATGCCGAGCGTAGCGAGCTTGGCATGACTGAATTCGATGAAGACTTTCTCCGGCTGTACGCCGATCAGATCGACCTTGTTGACGTTGGGCACACGCAACAGTCGCTGCCGGATATCCTCGGCTCGCCGCTTCAGGTCGGCAAGACCGAGCCCGTCGGACGTCATCATGTAAAGCGCCGAGTAGACGTCGCCGAACTCGTCGTTGAAGTTCGGGCCGATGATGCCGGCCGGCAGGTCACCGCGGATGTCGCCGACCTTCTTGCGCACCTGATACCAGAGGTCCTTCACCTTGCGCGGCGGCGTGGTGTCGGAGAGGAACACCTGAATGAATGCGGTGCCGGGCTGCGAATAGCTGGCCACCCGGTCGAGATACGGCAGTTCCTGCAGCTTCTTCTCGATCTTGTCGACGACCTGGGTTTGCAACTCCGCGGCGGTCGCGCCCGGCCAGCCGACATGGATGTTCATGACCTTGATTGTGAAGGACGGATCTTCGGCGCGGCCGAGCTTCGAATACGAGAACAGACCGGCGCCGCCGATCAACAGAATCATGAACAGCACCAGCGCGCGGTGCGTGATGCCCCACTCGGAAAGATTGAAGCGCATCGACATGCCAACCATTCCCGTCAAATGTCACACGATCAGTTGCGAGCAGTGACCGTGCGCACCTTCAGACCGGCTTCCAGCTTCTGCACACCGAGCGTCACGACGCGGTCTCCGTCCTGGACACCGGAGCTGACCAGCGCCGACTTCTCGGTGAATGCGGCGACCTTGACCGGCTGCAGCGTCAGTGCGCCGGCCTGATCGACAACGTAAACGGCGGGGCCGTTGCCACGGTTGAGCACGGCGGCGAGCGGCAGCTTCGCGATCGGAGCGCCGTGCTGGCGCTCCAGCGTGACGGTCGCGGTCATGCCGAACGCAACGCCGTCATCGGCATCGAGGATGGTGAAGCGCGCCGCGTAGGTGCGGGTCGCCGGATCGGCTTGCGGAGACAATTCGCGCAGCCGCGCCGCATAGCGCCGCTCGCCATCCGACCACAACGAGACGGTGGCTGCGGATCCGCGCACTTCGCCAAGCCACGTTTCCGGCAGAGCGACAACCGCTTCCTTGTCGCCCTTGCGGGCGAGACGCACGACCGGCTGGCCGATCGAAACGACCTGACCGGGTTCTGCGAGCGCCGCGGTGATGACGCCGTCGGCGTCGGCCTTCAACTCCGCATAGGCAAGCTGGTTGCGCGCCAGTTCAAGCGAGCGCTGTGCACGGGCAAGCCGACCTTCCGCTTCGTCGTTCGCGGCCTTGCGGCGGTCGAACTCGGCAACGGGCGCATATCCGCGCTCCTTCAGGGTGTCGTAGCGCTGCAAGTCGGCGCCGGCCTGCGACCGGCTGGACTGCGCGGCCGCCAATTCGGCGCTCGCGCTTTCGACCTGAAGCTTCAGATCCTCGGGGTCGAGTCGCGCGATCACGTCGCCCGCTTGCACGCGATCGCCCGCGTTGACGACGCGGGCCACGATCTTGCCGGCAACGCGGAAGCCGAGATCGGTTTCGTAGCGGGCGCGAACAGTGCCGACGAACTCGCGCGACCCGGCCGACGATTCGTAGGCCACGCGCTGCACCTGCACGAGCCGGTCCTGTTGCGCGAGCGGCGCCGTCTCGGCCTGGCAACCGGCAAGAAACAATGCTGCGGCCAATGCGGCGATCGGCCGCCCGATCCTGCCGTTGCCGAACTGATGGCTGATGAGTGACGAAAATGAGAAATCGTCACTACGCGGATAAAAAAAAGCATGGGGGGACGGGGACATAGGTCACTTCCGGGGGGTGATGGCGCGAAGCACAAATCGGATCAGATTCCGCGCATCGGCTTCCATGTCCTGGCCTTCCTTGAGGCCTTCGGCGAGGAGAACCGGATGGCAGTAGAACACAAACGCCTTCATGATCAGAGCCGACGTCTCGCGCGGATCCACCGCCTCGAACTCGCCGGTGTCGATGCCGTCCCTCAGGATCAGTTCGATGGCGTTCCGGATCACGTCCTTGTGCGCCAGGATCGCCGCCCAGCTCTCTTCCATCGCAACCTGCACAACCTCGCTAACCTTCTGCTCTTCCAGAAGGTTTTCCTTGTGATAGGTGTGCAGTTCGAGTTCGAGCTGCTCCAGCCGCTGCGCCGCCGGGCCGCGTGAGCGGGCGATAGCCCAGACCTTCTCCTCGACCTCGCAAAGGCAGCGCTGGCACATCGCCTGAACGATGGCGATCTTGGACGGGAAAAAGCGGTAGATGTTGGCCGGCGACATGCGCAGCTCGGCTGCGATATCGGCCACCGCGGTCTTGGCGAAGCCCATGCGCCGGAACAGCGTCTCCGCCGTTTCCATGATGCGTTCGCGGGTGTCGTCCGGCTTGGTCTTGGCTACAGCGATCATCTCGGGCTCAAATCTAATCAGTGACGAAAATCATAATTCGTCAGTCAAATCCAGTCAAGCCCCTGTTCATGGTACGGCGGAAGCGGAATGCCGTGGTATTCCTGTGCAGTGCCGCTTCCAACCTGACGCGCCGGCAGCAATAAATCCAACGCAATGACAGGCACCCCACCCGTTCCGAACGATACGAGAGCGCAGCCCCGCGCCTGGCACCACAGCATCGGCGGCAGGCTGCTGATCGCCTTCGGGCTGATCGCGGCGCTGACCATCGGGTCGACCTTCCTGTCGCTGATGCGCTTCGGCCAGATCGAAACCGTGCTGCACAGCCTGGTCGGCGTCAGCATGCCGGCACTCAAGCTGTCGATGGACGTGCAGGCCCGCACGGCTGAGGTCATCGAGACGGCCACCGAGGTTGGTAGCGCACAGAGCGAGGTGGAGCGCTTCGACGGCATGTCGACCGCCACCGAACGGATCGGCACCTTGTGGCAGGCCATCGCGCGGCTGCAGGCTGTGGTGGTGGACGACAAGACCATGGGCCCGATCCAGGCCCTGATCGCACGGATCGACGCCCAGGTCGGCACTCTCGACAGAACGGTGGGCGAAGGTCTCGCCACCAATCTCGCGCCTGGCAAGGCCTACGCCCAGATCAAGGCCGCAACGGACGCAGCCCACGCCGCAATCGACCCGATGGTGGCGCAGCTCAACGCCGCCGCTCCGCCGGGCAGCGACTCCACCGCCACGGCACGCCGCACGGCCGCGCTGCTGGGCCAGCTCTACAGCCTTCGCAGCGATTTTCACGAGGCAGCGACCGTTCTCATCAGCCTGAGGCAAGCCAACGACGCGTCCGCTCTCGATGCGTTGCGGACCGGTTTCCAGACCATAGTCGAACGCATTGGCCGTGGCGTCGTGCAATTGCGCCAGAATCCTGAATTGCCCGCCGGTTCCATTGCCGCGCTCGAGAAAGCATCGGAAGGGCTTGCGGGCCATCTGAAGGACAACACCGGCCTGTTTGCGCTGCGCCAGCAATACCTCAATGTTCGCAACTCCATCGCGACGATCACCCGCGGGCTGCGCGAGGACGGCGACAAGCTGCGTACCATGGTGTCGGCCATCGTCGCCGACGCCGAGCAGCAGGCATCGGAATCGCAACGGAACTCCACCCAGGCCATCACCACCAGCCGCATCTGGCTAATGCTGATCGCAGTCGCCACGCTGGCGCTGGCGGGCCTCATCGTGACGTTGTTCGTGCACCGTTACGTCGTGTCGCGGCTCAACGCGCTGGCCGCCAGCATGCTTGCGATCGCACGCGGCGACCTCGCGGCGCCGATCCCCGCAGCCGGGCCGGATGAGCTGGGCGACATGAGCCGGGCGCTGATCGTGTTTCGCGACAATGCCAGCGACATTCAGGCGGCGCGCGATCAGGCGATCGAGGCACGCGCGGAGGCGGAAGCGGCCTCGCGCGCGAAATCGACGTTCCTCGCCAACATGAGCCACGAGCTGCGTACGCCGCTCAACGCCATCATCGGCTACAGCGAAATCCTCGCCGAGGATGCCACCGACCGCGACGACGCCACCGGCGTGCAGGATCTCCAGAAGATCCAGGCCGCGGGCAAACATCTGCTGGGCCTGATCAACAGCATCCTCGACCTGTCGAAGATCGAAGCGGGGCGGATGGATGTCTATTTTGAGCCGATCAACCTGCCGCAGCTCATCGAAGAGGTGCGGGTGATCGTCGAGCCGCTGATCGAGAAAAACGGCAATCATCTCGTCATCGACTGCCCGC
>CAZGSW010000035.1:16163-26152 GCA_964528635.1 uncultured Rhodoplanes sp.
ACGATCAGCGTCACCAGCAAGCCCGGAGAGGGCTCGACCTTCACGCTCGACCTGCCCGATCATCCGCTCAGCACGGGCGCGACGGGCAGCGCTGCGATCAAGTCCGCGGAAAGCGGTCCGGAGGGAGCGGCACTGACCGTCCTTGTCGTCGACGACGATCCGGCGGTGCACGACGTGCTGACGCCCACGCTGGTGCGCAAGGGCTATCGTGTCATCCCGGCGCGCGACGGCGCCGAGGCGCTGGAAATCATGCGCAAATCGCCGCCCGACGTGGTGACGCTCGACGTCATGATGCCCAACGTCGACGGCTGGAGCGTGCTCGGCACGATGAAATCGGATCCCGTGCTCGCCAACATTCCCGTCATCATGCTCACCATCGTCGATGACCGGAATCTCGGCTTCTCGCTCGGCGCCGCCGAATACATGACCAAGCCGGTCGACCGCGACCGGCTTCTGGCTCTGGTGCGCCGCTTCACCAGCACCAAGCAGAACGCAGTCGTCCTGGTGGTCGATGACGATCCGGAGGTGCGGAACGTGGTCACCACCACGCTGAACCGGGTCGGGCTCAAGACTGCAGAAGCCGTAAACGGACGCGCCGCGCTCGACTGGCTTGCGGCCCACCCGTTGCCGGACCTGGTGCTGCTGGACCTGATGATGCCGGAAATGGACGGGTTGCAGTTTCTCGAGCGGCTGCGCGAACAGCCCGACAAGCTGACCGTCCCCGTCGTCGTTCTCACAGCCAAGGAACTGACCGCCGAGGAAAAGGCGTTCCTGGCGGAGCGCACCGTCCTGGTGTTGTCGAAGTCCGCGCAGCCCATCACCACACTCGGCACCGCGCTCGCCGCCATTGCCACCCGTGCGTCAACCTGAGAGTAGTAGCGAATGGCTAAAATCCTGCTGGTCGAAGACAACGAGATGAACCGCGACATGCTCTCGCGGCGGCTGACCCGGAACGGGTTCGAAGTCGTGATCGCGGTCGACGGCGGCAAGGGCGTGGAGATGGCTTCGGCGGAAAAGCCGGATCTCATCCTGATGGACATGAGCCTGCCCGTGCTCGACGGCTGGGAGGCGACTCGGCGGATCAAGGCCGAACCCGCCACCGGCGCAATTCCGGTGATCGCCCTGACAGCGCACGCCATGGCCGAAGACAAGGAAAAGTGCCTCGCCGCCGGCTGCGACGACTTCGATACCAAGCCGGTTGAGTTGCCGCGTCTGCTCGGCAAGATTCAGGCTCTGCTCGCCAAGTAGGCGCGGCATGCCGCGACTGTGAGCGCCGCATGACCGAAACGGCCGACGATACCAAGCGGGTGCATCGCGCGTTGCTGGCGCATCTGCGGCAGGAATTCATCGCTCCTGCCGCAGCGATCGTCGGCTACACCGATATCCTGATCGAGGATGCGCAACGCTCGTCGCTTGAGGACTTTCTGCCGGATCTGAAGCGCATCCAGACTGCCGGCCATTCCTTGCATACGCTGCTGCAATCGGTACTGGCGCGTGGCCAGTCCGGCAACGCCGCACCATTCGATCCGGCAAAACTACGGCATGACCTGCGCACTCCGATCAACGCCATCAAGGGCTATGGCGAGATGCTGGCCGAGGACGCGGCCGAGGCCGATCCGGCGCTGCTCGACGACCTCGGCAAGCTTCTGGTCGCCGCCGATGGCATGCTCAAACGCATCGACGCGCTGGTGGATTTCCGCGGTGACAGCGCAGACAAGCCGCCTTCCGAAATGGGCGGCGCGGTCGAGGCGGTTCGCGCGATCCGCTCGGTCGCAGCCGGCCCGATCGGGCCGGACGTTCAGGGCCGCATCCTGATCGTCGACGACAATGCCTCGAACCGGGACCTGCTGGGCCGCCAACTGACGAGATCGGGACACACCGTCTCCGACGCCGAGGGCGGGCATGCTGCGCTGGACCGGCTCGCCCATGAGGCTTTCGATCTGATCCTGCTCGACATGATGATGCCGGACATCAGCGGCTACGAGGTGCTGCGTCGGCTCAAGTCGCAGGAGAACACCGCCGACGTTCCGGTCATCATGATCTCCGCGCTGGACGATCTGGACAGCGTAACCCGCTGTCTGGAAGCGGGCGCGGTCGACTATCTGCTAAAGCCGTTCGACCCGGCTCTGCTGCGCGCCCGCATCGGTTCCAGCCTGGAAAACAAGATTCTCCGCGACCGCGAAAAGGTGATGGTCGAGGAGCTGCGCCGCGAGAAGGCCCGTTCGGAAGAACTGCTGCTGTCGATTCTGCCGCGTGCGATCGTGGACCGCATCAACGATGGCGCCACCATGATCGCCGATCACGTCGAGGAGGTGACGATCCTGTTCGCCGATATCGTGGGTTTTACCCAGATGGCGAGCCGGCAGACGCCGGGCGATCTCGTACAGTCGCTCAATGCGATCTTTTCGGCATTCGACGTCCTCTCGCAACGATTCGGCGGTGAAAAGATCAAGACCATAGGCGATGCCTACATGGTCGCATTCGGGCTCCCGCATCCGCATGCCGACCCTGTGTTTGCCGCGGCCGGGCAAGCGCGTGCCATGCTGGATGAAATCCAGCGTATCCGCAGCGCCGACGGCGCGCGCATCGATCTGCGGGTCGGCATTCACACCGGACCTGCCGTCGCCGGCGTTATCGGACAACGCAAATTCTCGTTCGACGTCTGGGGCTCGACGGTGAATATCGCGAGCCGGATGGAGTCGCACGGGGAGCCTGGCCAGATCCACCTCAGCCAGGCGGTGGCAGATGCACTGACGGATCGCTTCGAACTCCGCGATCGCGGTTCTATCGAGGTCAAGGGCGCCGGCTCGATGCGGACGTATTTTCTCGGTCCGCCACTTCAGGCCGCCGCCTCAGAATAGCGGCGTGCCCGGCACGAACGCGTCGAACGCCGCCCAGAACTGCACCCGATAGCGGTCCTGTTCCAGCATCAGTTCGTGCTTGCTTCCGGCAACGATCAGATGCGAACCGGCGCGAAGCCGGACGGCAAAGTCCTCGATAGCCGCAGTGGAAACGATCTCATCGCGTCCCGCCGCCACGAGCATCAGAGGCTGACGGATCTTTGCGGGGAAGTGAATATCCGCAAATCCCCTCATCGTCCGGTAGGCGGCATCCGCCCAGGCCACGGTCGGAGAGCCGAGGCCGAGTTCGGGCGCAACGTCCAGAATCGCCTTGGTGCGGGCGTGCCTCACCGGGTCCGAGGTCAGCAGATTTCCGATATACGGCCCCGCAGCGACGATCTGGTCGCCGCCCCTGGGAATGTAGGAAGAACCCATGCCCGCCAGTCGCATGACCCGTGTCGTGTTGCGGAACAGCGTCGATCCCCAGATGCCGTGAAGGTCGATCATCGGTGCCGACAGCACGATGCGATCGAACCACCGCATGCCCTTGCGTGCGGCATTCATCATGATGCTGCCACCCATCGAATGAGCAACGGCGAACAGCGGCGGCGGGCAATCCGGCAGGACGACCTCGTTCATGAACACGTCGAGGTCGAGCTCGTACTCGGAGAAATCGCCGACATGCCCCTTGCGCCGGTCCGACAACGCACGATCCGACAGGCCCTGCCCGCGCCAGTCCAGGGTTGCCACGGCGAAGCCGCGCGACCGCAGTTCGCGAACCGTCTCGAAATGCTTTTCGATGAATTCGGCCCGGCCCTGAAACAGACAAACGGTGCCTTTGCGGCCAGGCGGGGGATGCCACCGGGCAAAACGCAAACCGACGCCATCCTTGGCCTTCAGCATGCCGGTCACGGCATTCTCGGGAACTGGATTGGCGGGAATGGAGACGAGATCCATCGCAACTGGTCGGCTGGAAGGGGCACGCGGGTTATAGCAGGGCGAAGTTAAGGCTCAACCGGCAACGCCTCGCTGCACAATCGACACGGCGCGCAGGGGCGTCGGCGGGGAAATCATTGTGATCGCAGTATGTTAAACTGCCCCCAACGCCCCCTTGCGCGGTTCTTCGGCCTCACCATATCGGGCCTGTGTGCAGGCCCATCCGGGCTGCACGTTCAACTGGGGTCCGGCCCACTCGGGCGGATCGCCGCATGTCGCTCAAGGAGGATATGCCATGCGTACTTTCGATCTTGCTCCCCTCTATCGTTCCACCGTCGGCTTCGACCGGCTCTTCTCCATGCTCGATGGCTTCGACACCAGCGCGCCGGGCTACCCGCCCTATAACATCGAGCGCACTGGCGAGAACGACTATCGCATCACCGTAGCCGTCGCCGGCTTCGGCGAGAACGAGCTGTCGATCGAGTCGAAGGAAAACACGCTGACCGTGAAGGGCGAGAAGCAGGCCAAGGAAGATGCCAACAGCGGCGAGGTGCTCTACCAGGGCATCGCGGCCCGCGCCTTCGAGCGCGTCTTCCAGCTTGCCGACTACGTCGTCGTCAAGGGTGCCCACCTCGAGAACGGTCTCCTGCACGTCGAACTCGCGCGCGAGATCCCCGAGGCGAAGAAGCCCCGCCAGATCGCCATCAACGGCAAAGGCAAGCCGCAGGCGGTCGAGGCCAAGGTTGCCGCCTGAGGCAGCAGCCTGACGGCTCAGCAAGAGCGGAGCGCCCCGGAACAATGTCCGGGGCGTTTTATTTTCCAGCGTGCCGGTGTTGCACGGCTAGTGAGGCAGGGCCCTGGCGTCGGGCTTCGCAGGAGCCGGAGCCGGTGAAGGCTTGTCCGAGGCGGCAGGGGCAGCCTTGCTTTCCGCAGCCCGTTCTTCCCACGACTGGCTTGATGGCTCCTCGACGCTCGCAATTGGAGGTTTCGGCTTTGGCAGCGGCGGCGGACCTGCCGCTGCCCGCTTCACCGGTGCAGGCTTTTCGGCCGCGGGTCTGGCCGGAGCAGGCTTCGGCGCCGCTGCCGGACCGACCCGTTGCGGAAAGCGCTCGGGCGGCGGCGGCAACGGTCCGCCCTCTTGCATGATTGGAGGCGGTGCATCGATCCCGGGCGGGCGCGCGCCGAGGTGCATGCCATCACGCCCTGACGGGATCGGTTCCCCGGGGCGACGGCCGTAGATCAATGGCCGGTCGCCCTCGATGACCACCGGACCGGATCGCCCGACGCCCGGCCCAGGATCGACCGGATCGATATAGTCAGGCGGCTCCATTCGCTCGTAAGGACCGAGGCGTTCGCCCGGAAGCGCCATCCCTCCCGGGAGGGCCACCTCTTCGGGTACCGGCGTCGCCGACAGGATGCGGCCGCGGCGCGCTTCAACGGTCAGGCGCATTTCCCGGCCGTCGGGAGCGCTCGCCCGCAGAACATAAATCCCGCCGCGACGCATGACCGGGCTCATCGGCACAAAGCCGGCCGAACGAACGATGGTCGCGATTTCGTGGGCGGGCAGCATGGAAGGATCGGCTTGCGCCAACCTCAACGGTTCGGCGCAGACTGGTGCTGCGGCCATTACGGTCGCGGCCAACAGTGCAGAACCAAACGTCAGCCTTTTCACCATACCCTCCCAAGCGTCGAATGACGCATGATCGTTCCGGCAGGATCGTCAGCGATTGAGGCGCCGCTTGGGCCGCGTGCGGGCCTAACTGTCACCGTTTTGCGGCCAGCTCGATCAACCGGTCGACCTCGGATTCCTGCGTCGCAAACGAAGTCACCAGACGGACCAGCACGTCGCCCGGCTTCCCGGCAGCGCCTAGCGGCAGGCTTTCCGAGACACGAATGTAATAGCGCACCCCGGCGTCGCGTAAGCGCTGCTCGACCGCATCGGGCAGGATCGCAAATACCAGATTCGCTTCCACCGGCCACACCGGAGGCAGTCCTGCCCGGTGAAGGCCGTCCGCGAGCCGATCCGCCATGGCGTTGGCATGGCGGGCCAGGCGCAGCCAGCAGTCATCGTGCAGGAAGGCATCGAACTGCACGGACAGGAAGCGGTGCTTGGAAAGCAGATGGCCGGCGCGTTTGCGGCGTTCGCCCATGTGCTCGGCGACCGCCTTGTCGAAGACCACCACTGCCTCCGCCGCCATCGCCCCGCCCTTGGTGGCGCCGAAAGACAGCACGTCGACGCCAGCCCTCCAGGTCGCCTCGGCCGGACTTGCGTTCAGCCGCACCAGCGCATTGGCGAGCCGGGCGCCATCCATGTGCAGCTTCATGCCGCGCGAATGGACCACGTCGGCAAGCGAAGCGATCTCGTCCGGCCGGTAGATCGTGCCGGCCTCGCTCGCCTGCGAGATCGACACGGCCGAAGGAATGACCTGATGCGGCGCATGCCCCTGATACGGTTCCAACGCCGCCGCGAGCGTCTGCGCCGAAATCTTGCAGCCCACTCCGGGCAGTCCGATCAACTTCAGCCCGTTGCCGAAAAATTCCGGTGCACCGCACTCGTCGGTAACGATATGGGCCTCTCGATGAGTGAACACCGCGCCCCACGGTGGACTGACGTGGGCGAGCGCCAGTGCGTTGGCCGCAGTCCCGGTCGGCACCAGGAAAACCGCCACATCCCTCTCGAACACGTCGCCGATCCTGCGCTCCACGGCGCGGGTCAGTTCGTCATTGCCGTAGCCGAGCGCAAAACCGTGGTTGGCCCGCGTCAGCGCTTCAAGAATGTCCGGAGCGACACCTGCCGCATTGTCACTGGCGAAGTTCATTCGGGCTTTCCAAGGTTACTTCGGCTACGGACGGGCAAAACGCCGATCCGGCAACAAAAATGCCGGAGGCACAGCCCGCCGACAACAAACCGAAAATTTTCCCCGCCCGGCTGGAGGAAAGATTTGCAATCGGCCAAATTATAGGACAGTATTGCTGTCCCAATTGGCGAATGCGCAAGCGCCTCGCGGTCTGACTGCCTGGCGACACACTTGCACCTGCAGCGCATGCCGCTCAACATGAGCGGGCTCGCGCTGCCGGGCCGCGGCCCGCGAGCAGGCTGCTTTTCAATTCGCTTCGCCTTGGGCCGCAGCGCTAGACGGTGCTGAGGACGAGGTTGGCGTGCCGGCGCCCGCAATTGAGCGGCGCTGCAAGAGTGCAGGGATGATGAAGAGGGTAACGCGTGAGCGCGGACTGAAAGACGCACCGGCCGCCCCGGGCGTCGACGCGCGCCTGCTCTACCGCGACAGTGCCGACCCGGGCACACCCGAGGGAGTTGGGCTGTACGACCCCTCGCTCGCCAAGGATTCCTGCGGCGTCGGCTTCATTGCCGACATCAAGGGCCGCAAGTCGCATCGGATCGTCGAGGACGCGCTGAGGATCCTCTGCAACCTGGAGCATCGCGGCGCCGTCGGAGCCGACCCGCGCGCCGGCGATGGCGCCGGCATCCTGATCCAGATTCCGCACGCTTTCTTCACCCGCAAGGCCAGGGAGCTTGGTTTCGCGCTGCCGGCTCCCGGTGAATACGGTATCGGTGTGCTGTTCATGCCGCGCGACCAAGAGCGTCGGGAGGCGGTCATCAAGATCTTTGATGACGTCACCGCCGCCGAAGGACTGCAGGTCCTCGGCTGGCGGACTGGGATTCCCACGGACAACTCGACGCTTGGCGACACCGTCAAGCCGACCGAACCCGTCCACATGCAAGTGTTCATTGGACAAGGGAAAAGAAAGCTCTCGGCGGACGACTTCGAGCGCAAACTCTATATCCTGCGCAAGGCAATCTCGGCTGCAATTTATCGCCAGTACGAGAGGCGGCTGTCCGGCTACTACCCGGTCTCGCTGTCCTGCCAGACTATGATCTACAAGGGCATGTTCCTGGCCGACCAGCTCGGCACCTACTATCGGGATCTGCACGAGCCGGACTTCGAAAGCGCCCTCGCTCTCGTGCACCAGCGCTTCTCCACCAACACATTCCCGACATGGTCGCTGGCGCACCCGTACCGGATGGTCGCGCACAACGGCGAGATCAACACGCTGCGCGGCAACAACAACTGGATGGCTGCGCGGCAGGCGTCGGTTTCCTCGAAGCTATACGGCGACGACATTTTCAAGCTCTGGCCGATTTCCTACGAAGGCCAGTCGGACACCGCGTGCTTCGACAATGCGCTCGAATTCCTCGTGCAGGGCGGCTACTCGCTGCCGCACGCGGTGATGATGATGATCCCCGAGGCCTGGGCGGGCAATCCGCTCATGGACGAGGAGCGCCGCGCCTTCTACGAATACAACGCCGCACTGATGGAGCCGTGGGACGGCCCGGCGGCGATCGCCTTCACCGACGGCCGCAGGATCGGCGCCACGCTCGACCGCAACGGGCTGCGGCCCGCGCGTTACTTCGTCACCCGCGACGACCGCATCATCATGGCGTCCGAGATGGGCGTGCTGCCGATCGCGGAGAAGGACATCGTCACCAAGTGGCGGCTCCAGCCCGGAAAGATGCTGCTGGTCGATCTTGAGCAGGGCCGGCTGATTCCGGATGACGAGATCAAGGCGGAGCTTGCGCGCAGCCATCCCTACAAGGAGTGGCTGGAGCGCACCCAGATCGTTCTGGAGGACCTGCCGACCGCGCGCGATCAGGCGGCGCGCTCGAACCTGCCGCTGCTCGATCGCCAGCAGGCGTTCGGCTACACCCAGGAAGACCTCAAGCTCCTGATGGCGCCGATGGCTGCGGTCGGCGAGGAAGCGATCGGATCGATGGGCACCGACACGCCCATTTCAGCGCTGTCCGACAAGGCCAAGCTCCTGTTCACCTACTTCAAGCAGAACTTCGCGCAGGTCACCAATCCGCCGATCGATCCGATCCGCGAAGAGATCGTGATGAGCCTCGTCTCGATCATCGGACCGCGGCCGAACCTGCTCGATCTCGAAGGCATGTCGCGCACCAAGCGACTGGAGGTGCGACAGCCGATCCTGTCCGACGAAGACCTGGAGAAAATCCGGGAAATCTCGGACCTCGGCGACGCGCAGTTCAAGTCAAGCACGCTCGACACCACGTGGCCCGCCGAACAGGGCGCATCGGGCATGGCCGCAGCGATCGAGACGCTGTGTGCGCAGGCGGAGCGCGCGGTCCGCAATGGCGTGAACATCATCATCCTGTCCGACCGCATGGCGGGCGCGGACCGGATCGCGATCCCGTCGCTGCTGGCCTGTGCGGCCGCACACCATCATCTGATCCGGCAAGGATTGCGGACCTCGGTCGGCCTTGTCGTCGAGTCCGCCGAACCGCGCGAGGTCCATCACTTCGCCTGCCTGGCAGGCTACGGTGCGGAGGCGATCAATCCCTATCTTGCCTTCGAGACGCTTCTGGACATCCAGGGCGACCTGCCCGGCAAGGCCGACAAGAAGGATGTGGTCAAGAACTACATCAAGGCCATCGGCAAGGGCCTGCTGAAGGTGATGTCCAAGATGGGCATCTCCACCTATCAGTCGTATTGCGGCGCGCAGATTTTCGACGCAATCGGACTGAAGGCGGATTTCGTCGACAGATATTTCACCGGAACCGCAACGCGGATCGAAGGCGTCGGCCTCGACGAGATCGCGGAGGAAGCGGTTCGCCGGCATCGCGCCGCGTTCGGCGAGTCGCAGATCTACCGCGCGATGCTCGATGTGGGCGGCGAATATGCCGTCCGCGTGCGCGGCGAGGATCACGCCTGGAACGCGACCACGGTTTCGACCCTGCAGCATGCCGTCCGCGGCAACTCCTCCGAGAAGTACCGCGCGTTCGCCAAATTCCTGAACGAGCAGGCCGAGGCGCTGGTAACCATCCGCGGCCTGTTCCGCATCAAGACTGCCGAAGAGGATGACCGCAAACCCGTTCCGGTCGAGGAGGTCGAGCCGGCGAAGAACATCGTGCGGCGTTTCGCCACCGGGGCGATGTCCTTCGGTTCGATTTCGCGCGAGGCGCACACCACGCTCGCCATCGCGATGAACCGGATCGGCGGCAAGTCGAACACCGGCGAAGGCGGCGAGGAAGCCGACCGCTTCAAGCCGCTGCCGAACGGCGATTCGATGCGTTCGGCGATCAAGCAGGTCGCATCCGGCCGGTTCGGCGTTACGGCGGAGTATCTCGTCAACGCCGACATGATGCAGATCAAGATGGCGCAAGGCGCCAAGCCCGGG
>CAZGSW010000036.1:0-26004 GCA_964528635.1 uncultured Rhodoplanes sp.
TCGGTCGGCAACGAGGTCGACCTGTCGATCGGCGAGATCTGCGCCGCGGTGCTCGACGATCCGGGCATCGACGGCTACGTGCTGTTCCTCGAATCGCTGCGCAAGGCGGACGCGCTGCGCGACTTCGCGCTGGAGGCAGCAAAGCGCGGCAAGCCGGTGATGGCCTACAAGCTCGGCCGCTCGGCGGCCGGCCGCGAGCTTGCGGTGTCGCACACCGGCGCGCTGGCCGGCGAAGACGACATCGCCGACGCGTTCCTCGCCGAATGCGGCATCGCCCGGGTCGAGACGCTGGAGGGCCTGATCGAGGGCTTCCCGCTGCTGGCAAAGATGCCGCCGCCGCGGCGCAAGGCCGGGCGGCTCGCCGCCGCCGTCGTAACCACGACCGCGGGCGGCGCCACCATGGTGGTCGATCCGCTCGCCTCGCGCGGCATCGAGGTGACGCAGCCGAGCGCGGAGACGCTGAAGCGCATCAAGGACAAGACCGGCGTCGAGGTGACGCCCGCCCGGCTCACAGACCTGACGCTGGCCGGCGCGCAGTACGACGTGATGAAGGGCGCGCTGGATATTCTTACCACCGCGCCCGAGTTCGACATGGTTGTGGTGGTGGTGGGCTCGTCGGCGCGGTTCTATCCGCATCTCGCGGTCAAACCGATCGTCGACAGCGCGAATGCGCAGAAGCCGATCGCCGTATTCCTGGTGCCGGAGGCGCCCGACGCGCTGGCGCAGTTGTCGCAGGCCGGTGTGCCGGGCTTCCACACGCCGGAAGCCTGCGCCGACGCGGTCGCGGCTGCCCTCAAACGCCGCGCGCCCAAGATCGGACCGGCGAGGACGCTGCCGAAGGGCGACGGACGCATGCTCGACGAGCTTGAGGCCTACGCCCTGTTCGACACGCTCGGGCTGCCCTATGCGCCTTCGGTTTCGCTCGGCGCCGACATTGCCGCCGCGCCGGAGCTCCCGTTCGCCTTTCCGGTCGCGGTGAAGGCGCTGTCAGCGAAGATCGCGCACAAGTCGGACGTCGGCGGCGTCATGCTCAACGTGCGGGACGGCAACGCGCTGCTCGCAGCCATCGCGACGATCCGCAACAACACCGGCGTCGACCGCGTGCTGGTGCAGCCGATGACCGCGGGCCTCGGCGAGGTGCTGATCGGCTATCGCGTCGACGCCGACGTCGGACCGACCGTGCTGCTAGCGGCCGGCGGCATCCTCGCGGAAATCCACCGCGATCGCGCGTTGCGGCTCGCGCCCATCGACCTCGACGATGCCCGCGAGATGATCGCCGAGGTGAAGGCGCTCAGGGCGCTCGCCGGCTACCGCGGCAAGCCGCGCGGCGACTTCGACGCATTGGCGAAGGCGCTGGTGGCGCTGTCGCGGCTTGCGGTGAAGGACGGTCCCGCCGTGGCGGAGGCCGAGATCAATCCGCTGATGGTGCGCGCCGAGGGCGACGGCGTGGTCGCAGTCGATGCGCTGGTGAGGATGCGGTGACTGTGCCGCCGCCAACCCGGTGTCATGCCCGCGAAGGCGGGCATCCAGTATTCACGATAGCCAAGACTTCCGGGAGCACTGGATCACCCGCCTTCGCGGGTGATGACAGTTGAATTCGACGCGCCGACCAAAAAGCAAAATGGGAGGACACAAATGATCGAACACCTTGCCGAGCGTGTGAACGCCGACGCCGGTCTGGTGCGGCGCGGCCGCTTCCTCTCCACCACGTTCCTGATCGAGATCGGCGACAAGGGATATCTCGTCAAGATCCTGGAAGGGCGCGTCGTCTCGGTGACGCCCGGACCGTTCGTCACACCGAGCTTCTCGTTCGCGCTGCGCGCGCCGCACGACGAATGGGAGATGTTCTGGACCGCTCTGCCGCCACCCGGCCACCATGACATCTTCGCGCTGTTCAAGCGCGGCAAGCTGAAGATCGAAGGCGACATGCACGCCTTCATGGCGAACCTTCTGTATATCAAGGACGTGCTGGCGAAGCTGCGCCCCGCGGGCGCGCCGGCATCCGCGCCGAAGCCCGCGCCGTCGGAGCCGACTTTCGAGCCGATTGTCGGGCGCTATCTCAACTTCAACCTGCTCGGCCGGCCGCACCGGCTCTACATCGAAGAGGCGGGCCAGGGCATCCCGCTGCTGTGCCTGCACACCGCCGGCTCCGACGGCCGGCAGTATCGCGGGCTGCTCAACGACAAGCGCATCACCGACAACCACCGCGTGATCGTGTTCGACATGCCGTGGCACGGCAAATCGTCGCCGCCGGAGGGCTTCCAGAACGAGGAGTACCGCCTCACCTCGCGCGACTACATCGACATGGTCCTGCAGATCTCCGACGCGCTGAAGCTCGACAGGCCCGTGGTGATGGGCTGTTCGATCGGCGGCCGCATCGTGCTCTATCTCGCGCACCAGCATCCGGAGCGCTTCCGCGCCATCATCGGACTGGAGACCGCGGCGCATGTCGCGCCCTACTACGACGTGGAATGGCTGCACCGGCCGGACGTGCACGGCGGCGAGGTGTCGACCGGCGTGATCTCCGGACTTATTTCTCCCACGGCACCAGACGGCCACCGCTGGGAAACGCTGTGGCACTACCTGATGAGCGGCCCCGGCGTGTTCAAGGGCGACCTGCACTTCTACAAGGTCGACGGCGACATCCGTGCCAGGGTGGACGAGATCGACGGCCGCAAGCCGCCGCTCTACCTGCTGACCGGCGAGTACGACTACTCGTGCACCAGCGAGGGCACGCTCGACGTGGCGAAGCGCACCGGCGCGGGGGCCGTGATCATGAAGGGGCTCGGCCACTTCCCGATGAGCGAGGATCCGCCGAAGTTCATCTCCTATCTGCTGCCGGTGCTGGACAAGATCAGGAAGGGTTGAGCGACCGCTCTGTCACCGCCGACGCTTCGACGCCGCACCAAACACCGCCGTCATGCCCGGCCTTGTGCCGGGCATCCACGTCTTTCTTCGTGGCCAAGGCGTGGATGGCCGGGACAAGCCCGGCCATGACGATGGAGAGAGCAGATACCCGGGCCCGTCGCATGGCCGCGCGCGTCACACCGGTGTAAAGTCAGGCGAAATCGGAGTTCCAGCCATGTCCCACGCCGAAACCGTTCACACCCTGCAACCTGCCGCCGGCGCGACCGACGCGCTGATCGCGTTCAACGGTGCGCTCCGCTACGAGGCCATTCCCGCGGAGGCGCGGCACTACGCGCGTCGACACCTGCTCGACACCGTCGGCGTGATGATCGCGGGCGCGCCCGGCGCGATCGCAACCAGCGCCGAAAAGGTGATCGCATCGGTCCGCCCCGCCGGAACGATTCCCGTGCCCGGCCGCCAGCGCCGCGCCGACCTGCTCGACGCCGCATTCCTCGGCGGCACCGCGGCGCACGGCATCGAGTTGGACGACGGCTACCGCGTCGGCTCCGCGCACTGCGGCTGCGTGGTGGTGCCGGCGATCCTGAGCGTCGGCTACGAGCGCAAGTCGTCCGGCGCGGCGCTGATCGAGGCGATGGTGGCGGGCTACGAGACCAACATCTCGCTCGCCCGCGCCTGCGCGCCGGAGCTGCGGCACCGCGGCTTCCATCCGACCAGCGCGGTCGGTCCGTTCGGCGCGGCGATGGCGACCGCGAAGCTGCGCGGCCTGCCGCACGACAGGCTCGGCAACGCGCTCGGCATCGCGGCCTCGAGCGCCGCCGGCCTGTTCGCGTTCGTGAACGGCGGGGCCGACATCAAGCGGCTGCACGCCGGCCACGCCTCCCGCGAGGGCATCCAGGCGGCGCTGCTGGCGGAACAGGGCGTCGAGGGCCCGCCCGGCGTGGTCGAATCGCGCGACGGCTTCATGCAGGCGTTTGCGTTTGGCCGCATCGATAAGGCGCGGCCGATCGCACTGCCGCCGCAGGCCGAGTACGGCATCACCGACTGCTACATCAAGCCGTATGCGTGCTGCCGCCACATCCAGCCGGCGGTCGAGGCGACGTTCAACCTGCTCAACGACGAGATGATCAAGTTCGAGGACATCAAAAAGGTCGACGTCGAGACCTACAAGATCGCCGCCGAGCACGCCCATGTGCCGTGGGACGACTTCGCCAGCGCGCAACTGAGCTTCCCGTTCCTAGTGGGGCTTGCCGCGCGCTATCGCGGCGTGAAGTTCGAGCACTTCAGCGAGGCGACCCGCAAGGATCCGGCGTTCGCCGAGTTCGCCGGCAAGCTGTCGGTCACGGCGCCCGCGGAGATCGACCAGCTCTACCCGAAGCTGCGCCCGGCGCGCGTCACCGTGCACACCTCGAAGGGCAAATTCGTGCGCCAGGCCGACGAGGCCTGGGGCTCGCGCATCGTGCCGCTCGACGACGCCGGACTGATCGCCAAGTTCCACGACCTGGTGACGCCGGTGTACGGCGAGACGCGCGCCAGGGAGCTGTCGGAGCGGCTGTGGGAGATCGAGTCGCTGAAGGACGCCTCGCCGCTGATCGAGGCGCTGGCGCGGTAGGGAGCGTAACCGGCGCTCGCCGGTACGCCATCGTTGTGGTACACACCGTCCATGGAGAAAACACTGGCAGACGTGCTCAAAACGGCCGAGAAATGGTCCCGCGAAGACCAGGAAGAGCTGGCTGAATTCGCGCGCGAGATCGAGGCGCGCCGGACCGGTCATTACACGCTGTCCCACGATGAGCGTGAGGCTGTTTCCGAAGGGCTCGCGCAGGCCAACCGCCGAGAGTTCGTGCCCGACGATGTCGTGACAAGAGCAGACAAGCGCCACGGCTGATGAAGGCGCGGTACACGCCACGCGCCTTTGCCGATCGAGAACGAATCTTCGACTATCTTTTCGAGCGCTCGCCAGATGGCGCACGCAACGTCATGGCAGCATCCGCGACACCGTGCGGCTGCTGGAAGACCAGCCGAACAGTGGATATCGGGTCGATACCGAGGTTCGGATCAAATTCGTCGTGCGATACCCGTACAAGATTTCTATCGGATTACGGACGAGGCTGTCGAGATTCTACATATCCGGCACACGGCTCGCCGTCCGTGGCGCCCGAACGCATAGACGCTGATCGAGGCGCTGGCGCGGTAGGGCCGTAGCCGTCGCTCGCCGGCTGCGGCACGCTCTCACCCCGTCGTGGCCGGGCTTGCCCTGTCCGTCACAACAAACCGGTCAGCCATCATGGCCGGGACAAGCCCGGCCATGACGGGGTTGGGTCAAACCGTCCCTTGATGCCCCGCACCTGCTGAAGCACTATGTGGCCAAATTTGAAGGAAACACCCCGCACATGAACTTCGCCGATACCAAGCGCCTCACCAATGAGGGCGCGCACACGATGATGGCGACCGCAATCGTCGGCGCAAGGAAGGAAGGCATCGCCGTCTCCATTGCGATCGTCGACGCGGGTGGGCACATCGTTCTGCTGGAGCGCATGGAGGGCGGCCGCTTCCACACCGTGCACTCCTCCACCACCAAGGCGGTCGCAGCCGCATCCAACAAGCGGCCGACCTCGCCGAAGGGCGCGGTGGGGCAGGACCTCGACGTGATCAACGCCGTCGGGCTGACGCTCGCCGCAGGCCCGGAGCGCTGGACCGCGACGCGCGGCGGCTGCCCGATCCTCGTCGACGGCGAGTGCCTCGGCGGCATCGGTATCGCGGGCGGCGACTGGGAAACCGACCTCAATCTCGCCAAGGCCGCGGTCGAGTCGATCGGCGCGACCTGGGACCCGGACAAGAAATAGCGCCATGACCACAGCACCGCTGCGCGTCGCGTGTCTCGGCATGGGCTGGTGGTCGGACGTGCTCGCCGACGCCATCAAACGCACGAACGCGATCGAGATCGTGTCCTGCTACACGCGCTCGCCGGACAAGCGCGAGGCGTTCGCCAGGAAATACGGCTGCAGGCCGGCCGCGAGCTACGAGGACGTGCTGGCGGACAAGTCGGTCGAGGCGATCGTCAACACCACGCCGAACAACGTGCATCTCGAAACCACCCGCGCCGCGGCCGAAGCGGGCAAGCACACATTCCTCGACAAGCCGATCGCCAACACGGTGTCCGACGGGCGCGCCATCACCGCGGCGTGCCGCAAGGCCGGTGTCGTGCTGTCGCTCGGCTATCAGCGGCGCCGCGAAAGCCATTTCCGGTATGTGAGGAAGCAGATCGAGACCGGCGCATTCGGCAGGCTGGTCAACGCCGAGGCCAACATCAGCCGCGACCGGCTCGGCAAAATTGACCTGTCGTCATGGCGCTATCAGTCCGAAGGCATGCCGGGCGGGGTGATGCTGCAGATCGGCATCCACTACAGCGACGTGCTGGAATACCTGATGGGACCGGTCGCCGCCGTAAGCGGACGGCTCGCGCAACTCGTGCTGCCGGGCGACAACCCGGACGTGGCGAGTCTGATCCTCGAACACGAGAACGGCGCGATCTCGACGCTGAACGCGAGCTATGCGTCGGCGTCGGAGTATTACCTGCTCAACGTCTACGGCAAGGAAGCCTCCGCCTACTACGACATGCACAACGGGCTGCGCATCCTCAAGCGCGGCACCGACGCCCCGTTGCCGGTCCCGAGCGAGAAAAACGACGTATTCGTCGAGCAACTGGAGGAGTTTGCCGCCGCGGTGCGCGGGCAGGCCCAGCCGGAGATGGACGGCGACAAGTCGACGCGCTCGCTTGCGGTGCTGCGGGCCGGTATCCTGTCGGCCCGGGAAGGCCGCCGGGTCGAGGTGGCGGAGGTGATGGCCAGGGACTGATCAAGGCATCATCCCCGCGACGGCGGGGTTTGGGGCACGCACAAACAATCGCGGCCCGGATTTTCGCATTCGCGGAAATCAAACAGGCAAAAGGGAGGAACGAACATGCATCGGCGAAGCCTTTTGGCGAGTTTGAGTTGCGTCGCACTGATCGTTGCAGCGAGCGCATCCCAGGCACAGGACTATCCCACCCGCTCCGTGACCGTCATCGTGCCGTTCCCCGCCGGCGGACCGAGCGATGTGGTGGCGCGCATCGTGGCGGAGCACATGTCACGCACCCTCGGCCAGCAGCTCGTGATCGAGAACGTCGGCGGCGCCGGCGGCACCATCGGCACCGGCCGGGCGGCAGCGGCAAAGCCCGATGGCTACACCCTGCTCGCCGGCAGCATGGGTTCGCATGTCGCGGCGCCGGTGCTGATGCCCAACATCAAGTACACCGCCGCCGATTTTGCGCCGGTCGGGCCGACCGCGCATTCCCCCGCGGTGATCGTGGCGCGCAAGGATTTCCCGGCCAACAGCCTCAAGGAATTCATCGAGTTCGCGAAGAACAACCCCGCCTCTCTCAAACAGGCGCATGGCGGCGTCGGCGCCTCCTCGCACATGGCCTGCGTGTTGTTCAACACTTCGGCAGGGCTGAAGCCGACGCAAGTCGCGTATCGCGGCACCGGACCGGCCATGAACGACCTGGTCGGCGGCCACGTCGACACGTTCTGCGAACAGTCCGTCAGCGTGGCGAAGCAGGTGTCGGGAGGATCGATCAAGGCCTATGCGGTATCGGCCGACGCCCGGCTTGCATCGCTGCCCAATGTACCGACCGCCAAGGAGTCCGGCCTCGATTACCGCATGAGCATCTGGGCCGGCATCTTCGCGCCGAAGGGCACACCGCAACCGATCATCGAGAAGCTTGCCGATGCGCTCGACAAGGCGCTCGACGACAAGAGTGTGATCGACCGGCTGAACCAGCTCGGCGGCTCGGTGCCGGCCAAGGCGGAGCGCCGTCCTGCCGCATTCGAAGCCTACGTGAAGGCGGAGGCCGCGCGCTGGGCACCGATCCTCAAGGCGGCGAATACGGGAAATTAGCTCCTTCTGCTTTTGACTGAAGCTTTGCCGCATACCCGGTTCACCTCCCCCGCTTGCGGGGGAGGTCGGCGCCACAAGCGCGTTTACGCGCGTCTTCAACGCGCTATGGCGCCGGGAAGGGGGAATTGTCGCAATCGTGATAGCCCCCACCCCAGCCCTCCCTCGCAAGCGGGGGAGGGAGCGCACTGCCGACGATGGACTGCTTCTGTCAAACCGAACGACCTTAGAGTTGAGTTGAACTGAACTGGAATGCCCGTCACCCTTCGCATCGCCGGATACCAGGACGACCGCTCGGTGCACACCCGCGCCATGCGGGTGCTGGAGGCGTCGCTCAAGCGCTCGCTCGGCGGCGCCATCGCGATCGAATTCCAGGAGAACATCGCCTCGACCGGCCGCAAGGTCGCTGACCTGCTCGATCTGGTCGAATCGGGCGAGCTCGATCTCTGCTATTTCTCCTCCAGTTACCTCACGGCGCGCGTTACCGCGCTCGGCGTGTTCGACATCCCGTTCCTGCTGACTGTGCGCGAACGCACCCGCGCGCTGCTGCAGGGCCCGCTCGGCGCGCGGATCGCCGGCGAGGTCGCGGCGCAGACCGGCTATCGCGTGCTCGGCTTCTGGGACAATGGCCTGCGCAATATCTCCAACCGGCTGCGGCCGATCCGCACTCCGGACGACTGCAAGGGTATCCGCATCCGCACGCTGCCGAGCGAGGGCTATCATGCCGCGTTCCGTGCGCTCGGCATGGAGCCAGTCACCATCGACATCCGCGATTTTGCCGATGCGGTCGCCCGCGGCGCGGTCGACGCGCAGGAGAACCCGCTGACCAACGTGCGCCAGTTCGGCCTGCAGAAACATCACCCGCACGTCACCATGACGGGACACTTCCACGGCATCGCGCTGCTGCTCTGCAACGCCGCGATGCTGTCGGCCGCTGCACCGGAGTTTCGCGCCGCACTGGGCGCGGCGGCTGCCGAGGCGACCTCCGCGCAATGGGAGTTTGCGACGAAGGAGGAACTGGAATCGCGCAGCGCGCTGGAGGCGGAAGGCGTCGCGATCGTCGACCTCGAAGCCGATGCGCAAGCGGCGTTCCGCGCCGCCGTTCGTCCGCTCGCCGAGCGACAACTCGCCGCGCTGCCGCCGGAGCTGGCGCCGATGCTCAGCGGCGGCATGTAGGCGGGGCCGCTTTCCGGTCGGCCGGCCCCTGTATACTGTATATTGAGTCCGGGCAGAGCTGGAGCACAGATGAAAAAGCACCGGATCTACACGATGAGCTTCGCCAGCGTTTATCCGCACTACATCGCGAAGGCGGAGAAGAAGGGACGCACCAGGGCAGAGGTCGACCAGATCATCTCGTGGCTTACCGGCTACGGTCCGAAAGCCCTGCAAACCCAGATTGAGAAGAAGACCGACCTCGAAACTTTCTTTGCCAAGGCGCCGAAGATCAATCCTGCGCGGGCCCTGATCAAGGGTGTGGTCTGCGGCATCCGCGTCGAGGAGATCGAGGATCCGCTGATGCGGGAGGTTCGCTACCTCGACAAGCTGATCGACGAGCTGGCGCGCGGAAAGGCGATGGGCAAAATCCTGCGAAAAGAATGACCGGGGCTGCCGCGAACCGACGCCTGGCGGTCAGCGCCGCGACACGATCTCCCCGCCGGCATTGCGACGCGCGAACTGCGTTGCGCCGAACTGAATGTCCCACTCCTCGTCGGTGTGCTTTTCGAACCGGTTGTTCTGCTTGAGCACCTCCAGCGCGCGCAGCACGGCGGGACGCGCTCCGACCTTGTCACGCCAGCGCTTGACGTTCGGATACTCCTCGATATCGACGCCATGGAACGCCGGCATCCGCAGCCACGGATACACCGCCATGTCCGCGATGGTGTATTCGCCGGCGGCGAACCATTCGCGCTCGGCAAGATGCAGGTCCATCACGTTGTACAGCCGGTTCGCCTGGCGGACGTAGCGCTCGGTGCCGACCTCCAGCTTCTCGCGCGGATGATGGTCAGGCCCGTATTTGTGGAACACATGCGCCTGGCCGAGCATCGGTCCGACGCTCGACATCTGGAACATCAGCCATTGCATCGTGTCGTGGCGCTTCATCGGCACGGCGGGACAGAAGCGTCCGGCTTTCTCGGCGAGATAGAACAGGATCGCGCCCGACTCGAACAGCGCGATCTCCTGCCCGCCCGGACCGTCGCGGTCGATCATCGCCGGCGTCTTGTTGTTCGGGCTGATCTTGAGAAACCACGGCTGGAACTGCTCGCCCCTGCCGATCACCACCGGATGCGCGCGGTACGGCAGGCCGCACTCTTCGAGCATGATATGGACCTTGTGACCGTTCGACGTCGGCCAGGAGTAGAGATCGATCATGGGGAATTGCTCCCGAATGCGGCAACGACGCTTCATGCTCTCCTGAAGACATGACCGGCACAAGCCCGCGATGACGCTGCCCAGGGCGGCCGGTCCGGCATGGTCAGCCCGTCCGGGTCCTCACCTTTGTCTCCACCAAACGAGCGGGAGTCGTTCGCCAGGCGGCTGGAACATCGTCACGCGACGCCCGGTTGGCCATGCAACAGGGCAAGATGCCTTGCATCGGATTGAGCCGCAGAGGTAGCATCGCTTGAAATTCTGGAGGCTCTCCAATGCCGCGGCCCATGGCTCAGCTTCGACTGGGTGCGTTCTTCAATCCAACCGGCCACCACGTTGCATCCTGGCGGCACCCTCAATCGCAAGCCGATGCCGGCGTGAACTTCCGCCACTACGTCGAACTGGCGCAGACCGCCGAGCGCGCCAAGTTCGACATGATCTTTTTTGCCGACAATCTCGGCGTGCGCGAGGCCCACATCGATGCCTTGTCTCGCTCAGCCCAATACATCGCAAACTTCGAGCCGATCACGCTCATCTCGGCGCTCGCCGCGGTAACCGAGCGCATCGGGCTCACCTGCACGGCAAGCACGAGCTACAACGAGCCGTTTCATGTCGCGCGCAAGTTCGCGTCGCTCGACCACATCAGCGGCGGCCGGGCCGGATGGAATCTGGTGACCTCGGGACAGGCGGTGGAGGCGCGCAATTTCGGGCGCGATTTTCATTTCGGCCATGCCGAGCGCTATCGGCGCGCCAACGAATTCGCCGAAGTCGTCACGGCCCTGTGGGATTCGTGGGACGACGATGCGTTCGTTCGCGACAAGGAAAGCGGACAGTTCTTCGATCCGGCAAAAATGCATTTCCTCGATCACAAGGGACAGCATTTTCAGGTGCGCGGCCCGCTCAACATTCCACGGCCGCCGCAGGGGCGCCCGGTCATCGTGCAGGCAGGAACGTCGGACGACGGGATGGATGTCGCCGCGCGTTTCGCGGAAGTCATTTTCTCGGCCAATCTGACCAAGGAATCCTGCCAGGAGTACTTCAAAGCGATCAAGTCGCGGGCGCAGGACAAGTACGGCCGCAACCCGGATCATCTCAAGGTCATGCCCGGCATGTCGCCCTATGTCGGCCGCACCGAAGAAGAGGCCAACGAGAAATACGCGTATCAGAATTCACTGATGCATCCGGTCGTGGCGCGGGAAATCCTGTCGACCGTTCTCGGCGGCGTGGACCTGACGCCCTATCCGTTCGACGGGCCGTTGCCGGATAATCTGCCGATGAGCAACGGCAGCCAGAGCACGTTCAAATACGTCACCGAACTGGCCAAGAAGGACAACCTGTCGATGCGACAGATCGCCGAGGTCGTCGCCGGCGCCCGTGCCAAGCTGGTCCTGAAGGGCACACCGAAGCAGATCGCCGACATCATGGAAGAATGGTACGTCGACGAGGCCGCCGACGGCTTCAACGTGATGCCGCCCTATCTGCCCGGCGCGTTGAACGACTTCACCGAACTGGTGATTCCGGAACTGCAGCGGCGCGGACTGTTCCGCACCGAATACACCGGCCGCACGCTGCGCGAGCACCTGGGATTGCCGCGCCCGCCCAGCCGGTACGCGCAACACACCAACGAAGCCGCGGAATAGCCGGGCTCGGGTTGCCGCCGCCGGGCGCCGCTCGAACGGCGGCCGGCTGAGACAGGCCCCGCTGCTTGTTCGCTACTTGCTCATGAGCTGCATCCGCGTTTTGTTCGCATCGATCGCATTGCGGATATAGGCGTCGAAATCGGCCGGCGAATTCTTTTCAAGCGGCTGCATTCCGCTCGGCGCAAAGCGCGCCCTGTAGGTGGACGAGGTGACGATCTCGTTCATGTGCTTGTTGAGCAGAGCGACGATCTCCGGCGGAGTCCTGGCCGGCGCCACCAGCCCGACAAAGCCCTGATGCACGAAATCCTTAAACCCGCTCTCGACCATGGTCGGCAGCTCCGGCCAGTCCGGGTTGCGCCTCTCGGCCGTGGACGCCAGTCCGCGCGCCTTGCCCTGCATCACCAGCGGCTTGGCCGCGCCCTGGAAGACGAACGAAGCCTGGATTTCGCCGGTGGTCACGGCAATCCCGGCCTGGGTAATTCCCCGGTAGGGCACGTCGACGATCTGAACGCCCGCCTGTTTCGCCAACTGCGCGATGGCCAGCGCGTTCACCGTGCCGGCCCCCGAACTGCCGAAGTTGAGCTTGCCGGGATTGGCCCTGGCGTGGGTCAGCATATCGGCGACGGACTTGAACGGCAGCGACGGGTTGGAGATCAGGATCAGCGCCGGCCCTTCCAGGATCATACCGATGGGCGCGAAATCCTTGATGACGTCATAGGGCATCGTGACGCCCTGAGGGTTGGTTACGTTGGCCGACGACGTCACCAGCAGCGTGTACCCGTCCGGCTCCGCCCGCGCCACGTAGCCGCCTGCGACCATCCCGGAACCGCCGACCCGATTCTCGATCACCACGGGCACGCCGAGCCGGGCCTGCAGCTCGGGGGCCATGGCGCGCGCCGGCAGGTCGGAGAGGCCGCCGGCAGGGTAGCCGACGACCAGCGTGATGACGCGGTTGGGGAACTGCTGGGCATGAGCCGCCGTCGTCCACGCGCCAGCCACCAATGATACCGCCAGCAGCGATGCAGCAAATTTCGATTGAGCCATCCTTCGTTCCCCCTGCCCCATGCGACCGTGAAACCGCAAAGATCCAATTGGCGGTCCCGGGAAGACTCGAACTTCCGACCTTCGGTTTAGGAAACCGCTGCTCTATCCGGCTGAGCTACGGGACCCGCGCGGCGCGAACCTACCAGAACCCCGCGCAGCGGGCCAACGCCTGCGCCGGCCGGCGCCAGCAGGCGATTGCCGCCGTACCGTGGGGCGACTAATCTAGCAATCGCATCGGGGGATGCATGGGAATGGGTTCATCCTGCCCGGTTCGAGAAGCGGGAGGCGGACATGAGCTTCAAGACGATACTGGTGCCCATCGAGCAGCACGAGCTGATGAGCGCCACGCTGGAAACCGCGCTGGTGCTGGCGCGGAAGTTCGACGCCTACATCGAGAGTTTCGCGCTGCGCCCGGTGGTCGCTCCGGTGATGGCCATGGACATCGGCGGCGCGTTTCCGCTGGCGGAACTTCAGGAGAACGACGCCAAGATGGCGACCGAGGCGAAGGCGCTGTTCGACGCCTTCATGCACAAGAGCGGCGTCGCCTACGGCGATCCCAAGGGCGCGGTCGGCTGCGGCTGGTTCGAGGGTGCGCCTGACGGCGACCAGTTCGTCGGCAGCCACGGGCGGGTGTTCGACGTCACCGTGCTGGGCCGTCCCGGCGAGAGCGCGCAGAGCCCGCGGCTTTCCACCTACGAGGCGTGCCTGTTCGAGAGCGGCCGTCCGATCCTGCTGGCGCCGCCGGAGCCGCCCAAAACCATGGGCAACAACATCCTCATCGCCTGGAACCATTCCACCGAGCAGGCGCGCACCAACGCATTCGCGCTGCCGCTGCTGCGCGGCGCCAAGAAGGTGACGGTGCTGACCGTCGAGGGGAGTTCCGTGGTCGGTCCCACCGGCGCGCAGGCGGCGCGGCATCTGCGGCTCAACGGCGTCGCCTGCGACGAGATCACGGTCAATCCGGGCAACCGCAACTCCGGCGAGGTGATCCTCAGCCACGCCGACCAGCTCGGCTGCGACCTTATCGTCAAGGGCGCCTACACGCAGAGCCGGCTGCGGCAGATGATCTTCGGCGGCGCGACACGGCACATCCTGGCGCACGCCAGGCTGCCGGTGCTGATGTCGCACTAGCGTGGCGGTTCAGAAGTCCGCATCATTCCTGCTGCGAGTTCGTCATGCGGACTTCTGAACCAAAGCCACACCAGATCAATGAGTTGCCAGTGTCCTTCGATTCCGAAGTTCGCAAACGAGAGTGCTGTACAATGGGGCGAACTTCGGAATCGGGACACTAGCCGCGCCTTGAGCCGCCTCGCGAGCCGCTCCTTGGCCATGGGCGCGCCCGGCGGTGTCGTGCGATGGGCAGGGGCGCTGGTTCTCTGCGCCCTGACAGGCAGCAGCGGTGGCGCGCAGCCCGCGGCTGCCTGCAAGCTGACGGAGATCGGCAGCGCCACGGTGCGCGCCGCCATCGACGGCCACACTCTGGCGCTGACGGACGGTGTCGAGGTGCGGCTGATCGGCATCGAGCTGGATCCGGCCACCGGCAAGCTAGCGCTGCAGGAGCTGGCCGGCGGCCGCGAGATAACGCTCAAGCGGCTGGGCGCCGAACGCGATCGCTACGGCCGCGTGCCGGCCTTCGCGTTCCTGTCCGGCGAAGCGGAATCGATTCAGCATGCGCTGCTGCTGGCGGGACGCGCCCGCGTTGCGGCGCGCGTCGGCGACCGGGCCTGCGCGCTGCCGCTTCTGTCCGCCGAACGGACGGCGCGCGCTGCAAGGCGTGGACTGTGGTCGGATGCCGGACATGCGCCGCAAAAAGCGTCCGACGTGGCGGGCCTGCTGGCGTTACGCGGCCGCTTCGCACTGGTCGAGGGCCGGCTTCTGTCGGTGCGCGAGAGCGGCGGCACGCTCTACCTGAACTTCGGGCGGCGATGGTCCACCGATTTCACCGCGACGATGTCGCGCCGCAGCGAGAAGAGCTTCATCGCCGAAGGCCTGGACGTGAGGAAGCTGGCCGGCCTTACGGTCCGTGTACGCGGCTATATCGAGGAGCGCAGCGGTCCCTGGATTGACGTGACCCGGCCCGAGCAGATCGAGATCGCCCGGCCGGAGTGAACCGCCACGGCCTCTGCCCGCCGGCCGCCGCCGCAATGGAACTTGCGGAAATGTGATCGAGATTCCGGACAAAATCCGAGCCAAATCCGGGCCTTCGATTAATCCTGCGGGTATGGGGGTGTGATAGAATACCGGTTGCCCCGAAAAGATCGCGATCGGGGAACAGATTGTGGCCGGGATGGGCGACTTTGCTGCATTTGTGGGGCTGAAAGCGGCGCTGCGGCGAGCCGGCCCGCTGTGCGCGGTTGCCGCCGTGTCGGCCGCGCTGCTCGGCGGCTGCTCCACCTACGGCACCGGCCCGCAGACCGCGGCACTTCCCGGCGCTGCGACGGCGAAGCCGGAAATGTCGGAGGCCAACCAGCGCGAGCACCGGCGCATTCTGGCGGCCTACGGCGGCGCGTACCAGCATCCGCAGCTCGAACCGCTACTCAACCGGACCATCGAGCGGCTGGTCGTGGCCTCCGAGCGGCCCGACCTCAAGTACGAGATCACCATTCTCAATTCGCCATCCGTCAATGCGTTCGCGCTGCCGACCGGACAGCTTTACGTCACCCGCGGTCTGCTGGCGCTCGCCAACGACAGCTCGGAGCTGGCGTCGGTGCTATCACACGAGATGGCGCACGTCATCGCACGCCACGCCGCCATTCGCGAGGATCAGGCGCGCCAGGCCGCGCTGGTCAACCGCGTCGCCACCGACCTGCTCAGCGATCCAAACCTCGGCGCACTCGCGCTCGCCAAGTCGAAGATCACGCTGGCGAGCTTCTCCCGCGCACAGGAATTCGAGGCCGACGGCATCGGGGTCGGCATTTCGGCACGAGCCGGGTTCGACCCCTACGGCGCGCAGCGCTTTCTGACGTCGCTCGGCCAGAACTCGGCGATGCGTGCCCGCACCGCAAACATCGACCCGCGGGCGCCCGACTTCCTGTCGTCGCATCCGGCCACGCCGGAACGCATCAGCAATGTGCGCTCCAACGCGCGGCAGTACGCCAGCCCGAATCCGAACCCGGAAGAACGCGCCGAATATCTCGCGCTGATCAACGGCATCGTGTTCGGCGAAGATCCGAGCGAAGGCTTCGTGCGCGGGCGGCGCTTCCTGCACCCGAAGCTGGGTTTCACCTTCACGGCGCCCGACCAGTTCACGCTGGAGAACACGGCGCAGGCCGTGTTCGGCGTCAAGGACGGCGGCGCGCAGGCGCTGCGGCTCGACGTCGTACAGGTGCCGACCGAGCAGCCACTGACCGACTACCTGAACGCCGGCTGGATCGAGAACATCAATCCGGCCAGCATCGCGCGGATCACCATCAACGGCCATCCCGCCGCCACCGCAACCGCGGCCGGCGACCAGTGGACGTTCCGCCTCTACGTCATCCGGTTCGGCAGCGAGGTGTATCGCTTCATCTTCGCGGCGAAGAACCGCACCGAAGCGGTCGACCGGACCTTCCGCGACTCGATCAATTCGTTCCGGCGCATGACGCTGGCCGAGATCCGGCTCGCCAAGCCGCATCGGATTCGCGTCGTCATCGTGGCGCCCGGCGAAACGGTCGAGCGAATGGCGCGCCGCATGGCGGTGTCCGACCGCCACGTCGAACGCTTCCGCGTGTTGAACGGGTTCGAGCCGGGGCACCACCTCAAGACCGGCGACCGGGTCAAGATCGTCGTCGAGTAGAGCGGCAACCGCCCAACCTACGGCCGTCCGAAGCCGTACAGCCGCTCCGCGTTGCCCACCATGATGCGCTTGCGCGCCACTTCGTCTGGCACCCACACGGCGATCTGATCGACCAGGTCGCCGTCGTTGGGCATCTCGGTTTCCAGCAACACATGCGGCCAGTCCGAGCCCCAGACCAGACGGTCCGGCGCCGCCTCCACCAGCGCGCGCGCAAACGGCGTCATGTCCGCATATGGCGGAGACTGCAGCGAGGTGCGGTACGGCGCCGAGAGCTTGGCCCAGCCGCGACCGGATTTGAGAAGCCGGATAAGCGCCTGGAAGCCCGGCGCTTCGACGCCGCGCCGCGGGTCGGGCCGTCCCATATGATCGATGACCACCTCGGTGGCGAAGCCGCCGAGGAACGTGTCGAGGTCGGGATGGTTCTCGACGTCGAGCAGAAACTGAACGTGCCATCCCAGTTCCTTCGTCCGTTCGGCAAGCCGGCGCGCAACGTCGAACTCAAGTCCAGTCTTCGCGGTGCGGTTGACGCGAAAGCCGCGCACGCCGCTGTCGGCGAGATCGCGCAACTGGCGGTCCGTGAAGCTCTCGTCGATCAGGGCGATGCCGCGCAGCCGCGCCGGATGTGCCTTGAGGGAGTCGACCAGGAACCGATTGTCGGTGCCGTAAAGCCCGGTCTGCACCAGCACGCCGCGCGTCAGCCCGGTGGCATCGAGCATGGAGAGATAATCGTCGAGATCGACCGGCGGAGGCGTGTAGAGCCGGTTCGCGACCCACGGGTATCTGTCGCGTGGCCCGAACACGTGGCAATGGCAGTCGGCCGCGTTCGGCGGAAGCACGAGCTTCGGCTTGCGGACTTCGGGCTGCGGGCCCGCACACGCGGCAGGTTCGGACTGGGACATTGCACATTCCTTCGTCGGATCGGCGGCGGATCGAGAACGAGCGGCCGCCGTCGTCGCAATTGCGATCGGGCGATGACGCCATCATTGAAAGACGACCCGTCATGCGGTCAAGCCCGGGCACCGCGGCAATCGCAGCGCGCTCGAGAATGCCGCAACAAAAAAGCCCGGCTCGCGCCGGGCTTTTGCAATTCTTCTCGAAGCCGGAGGCGGTCAGGCCGCCTCTTCCTCGACCGTCTCCTCCTCGGCCGGCTTCATGCCGCGCCGCGGACCTTTGGCGAGAGCAGCCTCGATCTCCTTGACCGCCTCGGTCTCGGTCAGGTGCTGCACCGCGGAGATTTCGCGCGACAGCCGGTCAAGCGCCGCCTCGTAAAGCTGACGCTCGCTGTAGGACTGCTCCGGCTGGCTCTCCGACCGGTACAGGTCGCGAACCACCTCGGCGATGGCGACGATGTCGCCGGAGTTGATCTTTGCCTCGTACTCCTGGGCGCGGCGCGACCACATGGTGCGCTTGACCCGGGCGCGGCCCTTGAGCGTCTCCAGCGCCCGCTTGACCACAGCGCCTTCCGCCAGCTTGCGCATGCCCACAGCCATGATCTTGGCGGTCGGCACGCGGAGGGTCATCTTGTCCTTGACGAAGTTGATGACGAACAGCTCGAGCTTGGCGCCCGCCACCTCCTGCTCCTCGATGGCGACGATCTGGCCGACGCCGTGAGCCGGATAGACGATGAATTCGTTGGTCTTGAAGCCCTGGCGCTGGGTGGTCTTCTTGGTGGTCATTCCAGGCACTACTCCTTGGTTCGGCTTGGCGCCGACCGCTGTTTTCGACACGGGAGCCCCACGGCGCGCGCTGCCCCGTGTTGCTTGCGAGGTCCGCCGGTTCGCACCGGCAGCTGTCTTCTTGGCCCGCCGGGTTGAACCGGCCGAGCCCTTCTTGGACTTCTGACGCATCTTCCCTGCCACAGCTTATGCGTGTACCAGACACGCCCCAGTTTGGGTTATTTGGGGATTGGCACCGAAAAAATAGGCTCCCGACGGGGAGCGGTGTTGTGCCTATCCATGACGCCCATATAACACATTTTCTGCCAAAATCAAAGCTTTACGGCCATGCAAAAAGCTGCATGTGGCCGGATTCCAGGCCGGGCCCGGTTAAATTTGGTTAAGGCAGATCGAAGCAATCAGTCGCCGGTGCCGGGTTCCGGCGAGAACAGCTTCAACTTGTCGGGCTTGCCGTCCCATTCCTTGGAATCGGGCGGCGGCTCCTTTTTCACGGTGATGTTCGGCCACACCTTGGCGTATTGGGCGTTGAGTTCCAGCCACTGCTCCATCGCGGGTTCCGTATCCGGCTTGATCGCCTCGACGGGACACTCCGGCTCGCACACGCCGCAATCGATGCACTCGTCAGGGTGGATGACGAGCATGTTCTCGCCTTCGTAGAAGCAGTCGACCGGACACACCTCGACGCAATCCATCAGCTTGCACTTGATGCAATTCTCGCCAACGACGTACGTCATTTCGACTCCAGACCCACCCGTGATGCGCGGAACCGGGGGCTGCTTAGCCCATGCCGGACCGGTTTCGCAAGGCAGCCGCAAGCGCGCGCCAACGGCCTGTCAAGGCTCGTCCCAACCGGTCGCACCCTCGATCAGCCGGTCCAGCGCGCGGCGCTCCCGCTTGGTCGGACGGCCCGATCCAGGCTCCCGGGTCCCGGAGGCCGTTGCGCGGTCCTCACGCGGCGGCGGCGGCGGCGGGGTCAGATCCTCGTACAGGGCATGAACCGAATCCGAGCCGCCCCTGCGTTCGGCAAAACCTGTGGCGCGCAGCACGCGCACGGTGCGGTCGAGCGCCACCGTCAGCACATCGCCGGGTCTGACCGCGTGGCTCGCCGCATCGATCCGGGTGCCGTTCAGCCGCACCAGACCGCTTCCGACCAGTTTTGCCGCATCGGTGCGCGTGCGCACGACCCTTGCGTGCCACAGCCACTTGTCGATGCGCTGCTGGTCCAGGGCGCGGCCTCCTACTGCTCCTTGTTGGACTCAAGCTGCTGCTTCAGCGCCAGCAGCTTGGCGAACGGCGAATTCGGATCCGGCTCCTTGCCGCGCCGTTCGTTCGCCGATGACCAGGTGCGCGACGGACGGTTGTCGTCGCCGCGGTCGCGCCGGGGCGGACGGTCGCGATGGGGGCGATCGCTCCGGTCGCCTTTATCGTTGCGGTCACGGCGCTCGGCGCGGCGAGGATGCTCCCGGTCGCCGGACTCGCCACGCTCGCGATCGCGGCGATGACGATGCCGGCCGTGACGGTCCTTTTGTTCATCGCCTGACGGCGCGGTTGGCGTCTCGGTGGATGTGTCGGTCGCTTGCGGCGGCGCAGTGCCATCGACCGCGGCCGCAACCGCCGGACGGGGACCGCGATGGCGGCGCCGCGCATTGTCGCGGCGCATGCCGGACGGACGGCCCGCGCGCCAGATCTCGATCATCTCCGGTTCCGCCGCGACATTCGCGGCTGGCGGCGTATCCTGCTGCGTCTCCGGCGTTGCGCCGGCAGCGGCTTCCGCGCTCTCCGGAGCAACCTCCGCGGATGCTTCGGTCTCCTGGAACAGTGTGTTCTCCGGCAGCACCACCGCGGGGACCGGTTCGGAGACAGACTCGCTCGCCGCAGCGGCCTCCGCTCCGGGCGCAGACCCGTCCGCAGCGTCGGCGATCACCGGCTCGTCTGCCGTCGCGGCTTCGGAAGGCGCGGCATCATCAGACGCAGCATCCGAAGATGCAGCATGGACAGGCGTGGCGGCGGTCTCATCTGCGGCAGCGGCGTTCTCATCCGCGGTATCGGCGGCGCCGGCATCGGCTGCCGCCGGCGTGCCAGACGCCGCAGCGGCCTCCTCCTTCGCAGGCTCCTCCTTTGGCTTCAGCCGGCGTTCGAGCCGGTAGCCGAGCGAGCGCAGGATCGACGCAAAGTCTTCGCCCGACGCGCCGGTGAGCGACGTCATCGCGCCGGTCACCGTGAAGCCGGTGCCGTCGAATGCACCGGGCGGCTTCGCGGCTGGCGAGCCTTCGCGCCACGCCAGCGCCGGCCGGATCAGGTCGGCGAGCCGCTCCAGAATGTCGACCCGGATCGCGCGCTCGCCGCACACGCGGTAGCCCACGGTGCGGTAGAGCTGTTTCGGCGTATCCTTGTCGACCGGAATCGAGGTGCGGCCGCTGGCGGCAAGCCGCTGCAATTCGTCGAGCCCCTTCACATCGGGGCTCTCGTGCTTGAGCGCCCAGAGCTGCGCCGCAAGCCCGCGCGGGGCCGGCTTGAGCAGCGCCGGCAGATAGATGTGATAGGCGCCGAACCGCACGCCATACTTGCGCAGCGTGGCGCGCGACGGCTGGTCGAGACCCTTGACCTCCTCGGCGACCTTCTGCCGTTCCAGCACCCCGGTCGACTCGATGAGCTGGAACGCGATGCCGCGGCTGATGCCGGTGACGTCGTCGGCTGCCGCCAGCGCGAACAGCGGCGCGAACATGCGTTCGATATGGGTCTTCACCCACAGTTCGAGCCGGCCCTGCACGGTCTCGCGCGAGGCTCCGGTGAGCTGCTCGTCGGCAATCAACCGCAGCCGCGGCCGCAGCACATCGTCGCCGGGAATGAGCTTGGCGACAGCCGCGCCCTGCCAGCGCACCGTGCCGTCCGAGGCCAGCACGAAATCGCGCTCCGGCGATTGCGCCAGCCGCGTGGCGCGGGCGTCGATTTCGCCGGCCAGCGCGCTGCGCGCGGCGGCCTGCAGCGCCTTGGCGTCGGAGCCGCCGGTGGAGTTCTCCGCGGCGAAGGTGAAGCCGTCGAGCCGGCCGATCACATGGCCTTCGACGATCACTTCGCCTGACTTCTGGATTTCGGTTTCCAACGTCGTGTTCTCTCGCAAACGCTTCATCAGCACGCTGGTGCGGCGGTCCACGAAGCGCTCGGTGAGACGCTCATGCAGGGCATCGGAAAGCTTGTCCTCGACTTCACGCGCAACCGCCTGCCAGTGCTCGGGATCGGCAAGCCAGTCGGGACGGTTCGCCACGAATGTCCAGGTCCTCACATGGGCGATGCGGTTCGACAGCGTATCGATATCGCCGTCGGTCCGATCGGCCTGCGCAACCTGGGCGGCAAACCAGTCGGCCGGAATTCTACCCTCCCGCATCAGGAATCCATAGAGGGTCACGGCAAGCTCGGCATGCATCGCCGGAGCGATCTTGCGGTAATCGGGGACCTGGCAGACGTCCCACAACCGCTCGACCGCATCCCGCGTGGTGGCGACACCGCGAATCTCCTCGTCTCGGGCGGCGTGTTCGAGCACCAGGATGTCTTCCGCCACCGGTGCCCGGGTCATCCCCTGCTCGGGCGGCGACATCGAGAGCGAGGCTTGCAGCGCGCCCAGCGACGAAAAGTCGAGGTCGCTGTTGCGCCATTGCAGCATCCGCACCGGCTCGAACGAGTGGCTTTCCAGCGCGCGAACCAGATCGTCATCGAGCGGCGGACAGCGCCCCGTGGTGCCGAACGTGCCGTCGTGGGTAGCGCGGCCGGCGCGGCCCGCGATCTGCGCCATCTCCGCCGGATTGAGCTTGCGGAACTGATAGCCGTCGAACTTGCGGTCGGCCGCGAACGCGACGTGGTCGACGTCGAGGTTGAGTCCCATGCCGATGGCGTCGGTGGCCACCAGATAGTCGACGTCGCCGGACTGGTAGAGCGCCACCTGGGCGTTGCGGGTGCGCGGCGACAGCGAGCCGAGCACCACCGCGGCGCCGCCGCTCTGGCGGCGGATCAGCTCGGCGATGGCGTACACTTCTTCTGCGGAAAAAGTAACGATAGCGGTGCGACGGCGCTGCCGCGTCAGCTTGCGGTCGCCTGCGAAGGTAAGCTGCGAGAGCCGCGGACGGCTCACGATATTGGCGCCCGGCAGCAGCCTCTCCACCATCGGCCGCATGGTGGCGGCGCCGAGCACCAGCGTTTCCTCGCGGCCGCGCCGGTGCAGCATGCGGTCGGTGAAAACGTGCCCGCGCTCCAGATCGGCGCCGAGCTGGATCTCGTCGATCGCCACGAACGCGGTATCGAGGTCGCGCGGCATCGCCTCCACGGTCGATACCCAGAACCGCGGGTTCGGCGGCTTGATCTTCTCTTCGCCGGTGATCAGCGCGACGCTGTCCGCACCGACGCGGGCCGCGACCTTGTTGTAGACCTCGCGCGCCAGAAGCCGCAGCGGCAGACCGATCATGCCGGACGAGTGCGCCAGCATCCGCTCGATGGCGAGGTGGGTCTTGCCGGTGTTGGTCGGCCCGAGCACGGCGGTCACGTCGGCGCCGCGGTTGCGGGCGCCGCGAGGCGCAGGCGACGAAAACGAGATGGGCATCACTTTTCCAGTGGGGGAGAGGGGGTCCGCGTCTGCGGCGGAGGCCTTTCTGTACCACAATGCTCCACATTGCGACGCCTGAAAGGCGTCAGGATTAACTGTGCGAACGAGTCTGGAACGAACCGCGCCCGAATCGCTGACTCGCAGGCCGACTGCATTCGTTCTCTACGAAATGTAGTATCGCATGGCCTCTATACCACCAGATCGGCCGCATTTCGGGAGATGGAGCCCGTAAAATGCGCTCTCAAATCTTAACGCCGCGGCGAGCATGACCGACGCAAGAGTCAACAGGCAGCGTGGCGTCGGACGCTGTGAATATCGTGTGCAAACCACCTGCCCCGGTGGCGGCCGCGCGCCGCTACTGTGTCTTCGGGCCGACCGCGGCGCGCTTCTGCGCTGCCGCGGTGACGAACTGCGTCGCCTGCAGCACGCCCCTGCCGAGCGGGGTCGGAATCACGACCCTGAACGGCACCATCACGCGGGTGGCTGCGATCGGCACCAGCCAGGCCTCGATATCGAGGCGCTCCCGCAGGTACTTGACCGCGGAACGCGACGGCACGTGACCGGCGATCGGCACGAACTGCACGCCACACACCACTGCCGGACCATCATAGCCCTTCTCGGCTTTGACGTGCTCGGTGCGCTTGTAGGTGAACTTGAGGTCGAAGCGCATCCGTCCGTCGAACACCGGAACCACGCCCGGACAGGCTTCCGGCCGGATCATGTCGCCGTTGCCCGGCACCCGGATCAGGGATGCGGTCATGGGATCGCTGACCCCGAGGCGATGCGCGCCGGTGACCGGGACCCGTTCGTCGTGCGGCGGCTGGGGCGGCGTGACAGTAACGTCCTTGACGTTGCCGTTCGCCAGATTCATGCGGACTTCCTCGGTCTTGCGGTCGGTCGTGACGTTCGACGCGAACGTCGTGGCGGAGGGCTTGCCGGCCACCACGGCGCCGCGCGAGGCGCCGGTTCCCGTTCCGCTCGAAAAGATCAGCATCAGGCCGGCGGTCGCGCCGCTGGCGGCCGCGGTGAACTGCTTGTCGGCAATGTCGATCGACCAGGTGCCTTTGCCGAGCGGAATCCCGGCGAGAGTGACGATGTAGCGGGCATCGACCTTGCCCTGAGCTGCGGCCGGCGAGGGAAACGAGACACCGGCGGCCAGAAAAGCGGCAGGGATCGCGGCAAGGATCGCGCCCGGCGTGGCGAACCGATAAAAACCCGAGGGCACGACCGCCATTCTCCAAAAAAGCCGCAGAACCGCATTTGACGCGGGGTTGGCTTCCGATCAAGGCCCCGTCCGGGGCGCCCTGGTCATTATCCCCCGTCTCCGGCCCGAATTGGTCCTTTCTATGATGGCAGGGCAATGACTTAGCCGGTGCTCTCCGGCCGGTTGCCTTGACGCCACTTCGCACCCTGACTATACGTCCGGCCAACCTTTCCAGCAGACCATGCGACCGGCCGCGGAGGCCGCTCCGTCCAATTTCGGGATTGCGTTATGTCACGCCGCTGCGACCTGACCACCAAGGGCCCCCTGGTCGGCCACAAGGTGAGCCACTCCAACATCAAGACCAAGCGGCGTTTTCTGCCGAACCTGCTCAACGTCACCTTCATGTCGGAAGCGCTCGGCCGCTCGGTGAAGCTGCGGGTCTCCGCCAACGCCCTGAAGTCGGTCGATCATCGCGGCGGCCTCGACGCCTTTCTGTTGAAGGCCAAGACCGACGACCTGTCGCCGAAGGCGCGCGAACTCAAGCGCCAGATCGAGAAGAAGCAGGCCGCGGCGGGCTGAACGAACGCGCAAGGCGGACGTTCGTTTGCGGTCGAGGGGGAAGCCTACTCCCCGACCAGCGTGAACTGCAGCAGCATGGTGCGCTGAAGCGCCGAGAAGTTATCGTCCGAGATCAGCGTCAGCACGGTGGCGCCGTCGGACGCGCGGTGAACCGACAGTCCCTCGAAGTTGTCGATCTGCTGCGCCATGTCGGCGAAGAACAACTGCGGACCGTCGAGCAGCCCACCCGGTACGATACGCGACAGCGGCACGCGGCGGATCCGGATCGCGAGCCCGCGCATCCATGAGAAGCGCCGCTCCAGCAACAACAGATCGCCATCCGGCGCGAGCGCGCAATCGCTGATGTCGAACTCGTCGGTGCGGCGCACCGTGAAGGTGCCGCCGCGCGGCCCGATCAGGAAACCGACGATGTTGCCGGCCGGATCGAGTCCGCGCTCCGACACGGCGATCAGCGTGCCGGCCAGCGGCTTGCCGCGCGGCGGCATCACGAGGCACTCGATACCGCGGTTGCTCGGCAGCGCCTTCATGCCGGCCGGCACCGGCACCGGCCGGCCCCGCGCCCGCGTGCCGTCGCGGCCGAAGTCGAAACGCATGATCCGGTGCGAGCGCTCGATGCCGACGTACATGGTGTTGCCGTCGTCGGCCAGCGCCTCGGTGTCGAACCCGCCGCGGTGCTTTGCCATGTGGCGTCCATCGGGACCGAGCACCGGCGCCAGCTCCGCGTCGGCAATGCCGGCCGGGGCGGTGCCGCGATAGACCATGCGGCCGCGCAGCCAGAACGCGCGGTCGGTCAGCGCCACGAAGCGCGTGCCGTCCGCGCTCATGCGCAGCGCCGACAGCCCGCCGAAGTCCCGGGCCGACGAGCTCAGCACCAGTCCGCCGCGGAAGCGCAGCGCGCCGAACTGGGTCTGCGTGGTGTCGCGCGGATCGAACGAATCGACGGTCTGGGCCTTGACCTCGATCCGCTGCAACGTCGGCGTTTCCCTTTGCGCCTGCGGCGCGGCGGGAATGCCCGACAGCAGCAGGATGGCTGCCATGCCGGCGATGGTTCGAAGGCTGTTCAGCCAGATGCTCCGTATTCAGGCCGCAAGCGGGATAGCATGATTTGCCGCCGTCATGGACGGCGCTTCTGCGTCGAATGTGGGTTTGGTTTATGGCCGGAACGGGCCACGCGGCCGCTCCGGCGCCGGGCGTTCTGTCGCGCCCTACGAATGCAGCTTGCGCTTCGGTCCGCGTTGCGGCCGCACCGGGACGGGAGCGTCCGCGCCCTCCTCGAACAGCTCGGCGAGCTTCTCGGTCATCGCGCCGCCGAGTTCCTCGGCGTC
>CAZGSW010000037.1:0-25866 GCA_964528635.1 uncultured Rhodoplanes sp.
CTGCCCACCACGGTGGTCGGCAACAGTTGATCGTCCATCGGTCTGTCCTCCCAGCTCACCCGCCACCGGCGGTGCCGCTCGCCCCTTGCTTGCGAGCCGTTCAAGCATGGTTTTGAGGTCGGCTGCAAAGTCCGCGAAAGGCCGGAAGCGGCGACCCGCTTGATTGCAGCCCGGCCGTGCCGGACAATTCGCCGCCCGAAATTCGCGAGGTTTAGGAGTGACCGATGGGTCAGCTTGTCGACGGCCGATGGACCACCGAGGACGTGCTGATCCAGCACGACAACAAGGGTCTCTACTTCAAGCGCGAATCCGTATTCCGCCACCACATCGGGCGCGACAGCGACTTCCCGGCCGAGCCCGGCCGATACCATCTGTACTGCGCCGTCGCCTGCCCGTGGGCACACCGCACCACGCTGATGCGCACGCTCAAGAAACTCGAGCCGTTCGTGACATTGACGAACACATTCCAGGAGCCGGGCGGCCAGGGCTGGTCATTCGGCGAGGCCGGACATGTCGTGCCCGGAACCGACCGGCGCGTCCGCTGGCTGCACGAACTCTATACGGTCGCCGATCCGGACTGCACGACCCGCGTCACCGTCCCAACCCTGTGGGACGCCAGGGCGCGGAGAATCGTCAACAACGAGTCCTCGGAAATCATCCGCATGTTCAACACCGCCTTCACCGGCATCGCGGAGCCCACCCCGGACTACCACCCGGAGCCGCTGCGTGCGCAGATCGATGCAACCAACGCGCTGGTGCTCAAGGGGGTCAACAACGCCGTCAACGGATGCGGCTACTCGATCTCGCAGGAGGCTTACGACGGCTCGGTGAAACTGCTGTTCGACACGCTCGACGGCCTGGAACAGCGGCTCTCGCAGCAGCGCTACCTGTGCGGCGACGCCGAAACCGAAGCCGACTGGCGGCTGTTCCCGAGCCTCGTCCGATTCGATCCCTGCTACTACGTCGGCTACAAGTGCAACCTGCGCCGCCTCGATGAATACCACAATCTCTCGAACTACCTGCGGGAGCTCTATCAGACGCCGGGGATCGCCGCGGTCTGCGACATCGATGGCATGAAACGCGGCGTGTTCAGCAAGGCAGGCCCGGTCGGATCGAACGGCATCGTGCCGGTCGGCCCCACCGTTAATTATGAACGGCCGCATGATCGCGACCGCCTGTCCGGCCGTCGCTGAACTGTCGCCGCGGTCACCGGATGGACCCCGGAAAAATTTTCTGGACGCGACCGAGAAAACATTGAATGTTGGCCCGACAGGAAGACCTTTGCGAAGCCTGACAAGGACTTGTCGCCGTCGAGGATGGTAATGGCTATTGGTGCGTTGCGTCCGAATCCGCGTGAAATTGAGAAGCCGAAGTGCCGCGCCTGCGGCGTCGACATGTGGCTGATCCGGATCGAGCCACGTCTGGATTGCGATCTCCTGACCTTCGAGTGTTCGCGTTGTGACGCCAGTCAGCAGCGCGAGACCGCGCCCGGACAAAGGACGACGTCAGGCCTACCTTCCGTTTGAGCGTCCGCCGGCTGGCTGCCTGCCCGCCAACCGGCACCGTCAGCGAATTCCGTAACCGGCAAACTCATCGGCGATACGCGGGTTCGCCGCCAGCGCCCGCCTGATGTCCGCGTCGCCGTCCGCCACGCTGCCGCTGCGCTTCCTGGCAATGCCACGCCCGTACAGCGCCGACGGCTTTCCAGCCTGGATATCGAGAGCCGCGTCATAGTCGGCGATGGCCTGTCGCGGCCTGCCGCGCTTGAGGTTGACCAGGCCGCGGCTGTCGAGCGCGTCAATGAACGTCGGATGCAGCTTGAGCGCGGTGTCGCAGTCCTTCAGGGCTGCATCGAGTTGGTTCAGCATTGCATTCACCCAACAGCGATTGTTCAGCGCCTGCAGATTGCTGGGGTGCATCGCGAGGATTTCGTCGAACCACAGCTTGGCATAAGGATAGTCCTTGTCGATCGCGGCCTTGATGCCGTTTTTCGTCAGTTCGACGATGAACTCGTCCCGCGCCTTCCTGCTGAGCGGCGTCCGCGCCGACGGCGGCAACGAAGCCACGTCCTGCGACGTGGATTCTCTGGGCGCAGGCACGGCGGTGCTTTGCTTCCTGACCGGTTCGGCAGTTACGACACGTTCGGCGGGATTTGCTGCCGTGGTCTCCGATGCAGGAGGAGGCGGCGGAGCTGAAGCCTGTTCGGCAACCGGTGCAGGCGCAGTCGGAACGGCGACCGGCGAAACGGTGGGTGCGGGCACGGGCTCGGGAGACGCAACGGCCGCCGCCTTCGGAACCGGCTCGCTAACGACGGCGGGTGGCGGCGCCAGTGCAGCCGTTCTCTCCGCAGGACCCGGCTCAACCGGCTCGACCCGCATGACAGGCTCAGGTGCTTGCGCGACCGGCGGTGTGTTTTCCGGCACCGGGTCGGCTGTCCGCTCGGGTGCCGGCACGGGCTCGGGAGACGCACCAGCCGCCACTTTCGGAACAGGCTCGCTAGCGGCGGCGGGTGGCGGCGCCAGTGCGGCCATTTTCTCCGCAGGGCCCGGCTCAACCGGCTCGACCCGCATGACAGGCTCGGATGTTTGCGCGACCGGCGGTGTGTTTTCCGGCACCGGACCGGTTGTCTGCTCAGGTGCCGCCACATCGAGGCCGGCCGGCTTTTGGACGGGCTGTTGCTCAGATGTGGCCGGCGCCGGCGGCGCAACATGGACATCGACGCGGGATTCGCGTTCCGGCGCAGGCATCGGCACCGCTGCCGTTTCAGGTCTTGGCGACGGCGGCACCGGCGGCGGCTCGCCGGACGGCAACGCCGTCACCTTGTAGTCGCCGGCCGGACGATCCGCCTGAAGCCAGTGCCAGATCGCCCCGCCTCCAAGCAGCAAGGCCAGGGCTGCAACGACGGAAACCGCCACTGCGTTACGGCGTGCCATGTTCAATCCTCACACTCTGCCACGTTGCAGCTCGCGCCGGCCGATGCACGGCCGGAGCGGGCGCGCGCATCGCAAATCGTAGGTCTGTGAAGCGAACGACAGTCGCCTCAGCATAGCACCACAGCCGCGGGCTGAAAAATCCGTCCCCGGCGACGAGGTGAACCGGACGTGCGTGGAATTGCCGCGTTCCCGGTGACCCGGCTAAGCTCGCGACGATCGAACGGGCCGCAGGACAGCGAGCGGCGGGTTGGCCTCAACCCCGGCCCTCAACGAATGGCTCACCGGGGGGTCTCTTGCGCGAACGTGAGCTTCGCATGGCGCTGGTCTGCTTCGGCGGCGTGTCGCTTGCCGTCTACATGCACGGCATCACCAAGGAGGTGCACAAGCTGGTCCGCGCGTCCGGCGCGCTTCATGCGGTCACCGACCGGAGCCGGCGTGCGGCGTCCGGCTTTTTCGATACCCGCGACCCCCGCGACCTGGAATACGACACCGAGGCGTTCTACTACGAGCTGCTTCGCGAGATCGGCCATACGCTCGAACTGCGCGTCGTGGTCGACATCATCGCCGGCGCGTCCGCGGGCGGCATCAACGGCGTCATGCTGGCGCGCGCACTTGCCCACGATCTGCCGATGGGCGCGCTGCGCCAGCTCTGGATGGACAATGCCGACGTCACCGAACTTCTGGCGACCGAAGCTCGCGCCGGCCGATGGAGCAAGTGGTACATGCGGCCGGCGTTCTGGGTGGCGCGGCTGATCGGCATGAAGATCATCGCCGATCCGGAGGTGCGGACAAAGCTGTCGCTGCTGACGCGGTCACGCTGGTTCCGGCCGCCGTTCGACGGAATGAGGATGACGGCCTTCATGTACGACGCCGTGCGGGCGATGGGCGCGCCGCGCACGCCCGGGGCATCGCTGATCCCGTCCGGCCAGCAGCTCGACCTGTTCGTGACGGTGACGGACTTCCACGGCTCGCGGCAGCTCATACAGATCCACGATCCGCCGCTGATCCACGAACGCGAGCATCGTCACGTGATCCGCTTCAACTACCGGCGGCGGCAAAGCGGCGCCGTGGAGAGCGACTTCGATCTGCGCAACGCCGCGGGACTGGCTTTCGCCGCCCGCGCCACGTCGTCGATCCCGGGCGCCTTCCCGCCTGCGCATCTTGGCGAAATCGACCGTCTCCTGGCCGAGCGCGGGGCGTCGTGGCCGGACCGCGAGGCGTTCCTGACCGGCAACCTCGGCCAGTATGGCAAGGACGGCATCGACGCCGCCTCGGTGCCATTCATCGACGGCTCGGTGCTCAACAGCCGGCCGTTCCGCGAGGCCGTCGAGGCGATCCAGGGCCGGGCCGCCTACCGCGAGATCGACCGGCGGGTCGTCTACATCGATCCAAGTCCGGCGCCGGAAGACGCACCGGTTGCCTACGGCATGCCGGGCTTCTTCTCGACCCTGAAGGGCGCGCTGTCGGATATTCCGCTCACCGAGCCGGTCCGCGACGACCTGAACTGGGTGGCGCGGCTCAACGAGCGCGCGCGCCGCTTCCGCGGCATCATCGAGACGGCGCGCCCGCAGATCACCACGCTGGTGGCCGACGTGATAGCCGGCGCGGACGGCGAGCCGCTCGCAGAGGACCGCATCCGGCGCTGGCGCGAGCAGGCCAACATCAAGGCAGCGCGCGAAGCGGGTTTCGCCTACGAGGCTTATGTCAGGCTGAAACTCGCCTCCGCGCGCGACTTTATCAGCCAGCGTATCGTGCAGATGCACGGCGCACGGAGCGGCTCGCCGTTCGCGCGGGCGGTCGCGGAGATCGTCGATGCCTGGGCCGCCGGAGCCGGCATCGCCTACGGGCCCGCCGACACCGGCGCGGAGCCCGGCTCGCCGCCCCGCTGGGTGCGCTTCCTGCTGACGTTCGACGTCGACTACCGCAGGCGGCGGCTGCGCTTCCTGATCGAAGGTCAGAACCGGCTCTACCAGATGATCGGTTCGCCGGGTTACGAGACGCTCGATCCAACCGCGGTCGATCGCCTCAAGCGGAGGCTTTACGACTGCATGGAACGGATGGAGGCCCGCGATGCGGCCGCCACCGAAAACCCACGGTCACGCGCGGCCGTCATGGATCTGTTCGGCGAAGGTCCGTCAGCCGCCGACCTGCGGAATGTCACAGCCTTCGCCAGGGCATTCGCAGAGCAACACCGGGAGCGGCTGGACGGCCTGATCCGCGATCTCGGCGCCGACATCGACCTCGCCGCCGGCACACACGACATCGATCTCCTGCTTTGCGAGAACGACGGCCTGCAAGCCCGCGGGCTGCAGGAGGTTCTGGTCAGCTATCTCGGCTTTCCGTTCTGGGACGTGCTGACCTTCCCGATCCTGCCCTGGCGCGAGGCCGGCGAATTCAACGAAATCAGGATCGACCGCATCAGCGCGCAGGATTCCTACGAATTGCAGAAGCTCGGCAGCTATCCGCTGAAGGGGCTCGCCTTCCAGCAGTTCGCGGCGTTCCTGTCGCGCGCGTACCGTGAGAACGACTATCTGCTGGGCCGTCTGCATGCGGTGGACCGTCTGATCGACCTGGTGTGCGACGCAGCCGAAGCCGATGATGGATTGCTGAAACGGGCAAGGTCGATCAAGCGGCGCGCGTTCAAGCGGATTCTCGACGCCGAGGAACGCCACCTTCCGACCTGCACGGACATGATCGCGGACCTGCGCGCGGCGCTGGGAATGGCCAGGCCGGACTGACACGCCGCGATTCATCAAAGCAACACACAACGGCGGTAGTCCGCTGGTGCCGAATCGGGCGGATGGAGCCAATGACGGCCTGGCTGTTGCTGTTTCTTGCCGGCGCGCTGGAGGTGGTCTGGACGCTCGGCCTGAAGCACTCGCAGGGCTTCACGCGGCTTCTGCCGACGCTGGTCACGATCGTCGCGATCCCGCTGAGCTTCGCGCTGCTGGCGCTGTCGCTGCGCTCGGTGCCGTTCGGCACCGCCTACGCGGTCTGGGTCGGGATCGGCGCCGCCGGCGTTTCGATCACCGGCATCCTGATGTTCGGAGAGCCCGCCGACGCGACGCGAATCGCGTGCCTCATGCTCATCGTGGCCGGCACGATCGGACTCAAGCTCGCGGCGTGACGGTCGCGCCGCAATCGGTGTCATGGCCCCGTCACCGAATCCCGCGATAGTCCGGCCATGGACGGGCCGATTCTCGCCATCGCCGCTTTCCCCGCCTTCCCTCCCGCCCTTCATCCGCAAAATTCGGCCGCAGCGGCGGTCCGGCCGCAGCGCGCGCAACGACTTGCCCGGCGGGAAGTCCCATGAACCAGGTCCCGGCCATCGACCTGCTCGCCGACGCGCCGCAGCCGAGACGATTCCGCGCGCTGTTCATTTCCGATGTCCACCTCGGCACCCGCGGCTGCCAGGCCGACAAGCTGATCGAGTTCCTGCGCGTGCACGACGCGGACACGGTTTACCTGGTGGGCGACATCGTCGACGGCTGGCAACTGAAGTCGGCCTGGTACTGGCCGCAGAGCCACAACGACGTCGTCCAGAAGCTGTTGCGCAAGGGCCGCAAGGGCTCGCGCGTCGTGTACGTGCCGGGCAATCACGATGAGTTCCTGCGTGACTACTACGGCAGTCACTTCGGCGGCATTGAAGTGATCGAAAGCGCCGTGCATGTCACCGCGGATGGACGCAGGCTTCTGGTCATCCACGGCGATCTGTTCGACGTGGTGATCCGTCACGCCCGCTGGCTCGCGATGCTGGGAAGCCACGCCTATGACGTGGCGATCTGGCTCAACACGCACTTCAACGCGGTCCGGCGATGCCTGGGGCTCGGCTACTGGTCGCTCTCCCGCTGGGCCAAGCTCCGGGTCAAGAATGCCGTGAACTTCATCGGCGAATTCGAGGGAACGCTGACCGGAGAAGCGCGTCGCCACCAGCTTGACGGCGTCATCTGCGGCCATATCCACCACCCTGCCCTGCGCATGGAAGGTGGGCTTCTCTACGTGAATTGCGGCGACTGGGTGGAGAGCTGCACCGCTGTCGTGGAGCATTTCGACGGCCGGTTCGAGATCGTCGAATGGGGCGAGCACAGCACGCTTCCGGTTCCCGCCGTGATCGACTTCGGGGCGCCGCCCGGACACCGGCGGCAGTCCGAAGGGCTGTCATGAGCCCGTCATCAACGACAAATACGACCGGAACGGAATGGCAGGCGCATCGCCACAAGCATCCGCCCGACCCTGCCAGAAAAAGTGAATGACATGGGTCGGCATCTGCAACGCGAAGCAAAAGCGACACCGCTGCGGATTCCCGGAACCGGGCAAATCAATTTGTCAGACCACGGCTCCGGGCGCGGCACAAGCCGGGCGGCCTGACTCGCGCGGAAATGAGAATCCGATGGCACTGGAATCGACCGAGCATACGACCAAGGCATTCGACGTCGATCTGGAGAGTCTGTCGCGGATGATCGCCGAGATGGGCGGCTATGCCGAACATCAGCTCGTGCAATCCATCGACGCACTGACCAAGCGGGACCAGGACCGCGCCCAACGGGTGGTTTCCACCGACAAGGCGATCGATGACCTCCAGAGGCAAATCGAAGAAAAGGTGATCGTCACCATCGCAACCCGTCAGCCGCTTGCCGTCGACCTGCGCGACATCGTTTCGATCCTGCGCATCGCGGGCGAGCTCGAGCGGATCGGCGATCTTGCGAAGAACATCTGCAAGCGCGTGTCGACACTGACCGGGCAGCCGATGCCGCCGAAGGCGCTGCGTGGCGTGCGCCACATGGCGGGGCTGGCGCTGGGACAGTTGCGCGACGTTCTCGACGCCTTTGCCAGCCGCGACGCCGAAATGGCCTTCAATGTCTGGACACGCGACGAGGAGATCGACGCGCTCTACACGTCGCTGTTCAGGGAACTCCTGACCTACATGATGGAAGACCCCGGAACGATCACGTTCGGCATTCATTTGTTGTTTTGCGCCAAGAACATAGAGCGGATGGGCGACCATTCCACCAATGTCGCCGAGGCCATCCAGTTCATGGTAGAAGGACACTCGTTCCCGGACCGCCGGCCCAAGGCGGACGGCACCAGCAACATTTCGGCACCTGATACCCTACCCCATTGAGGCCGCTCGCGAGCCGTGGCGGCGCCTTTCATGAGACGAAAGCCGCCATTGCCGACCGCACCGCTCTCCGCACCTTCGGTGCAGAGCGCCGTGCTCGACGCGCTTGCGACCGGGCGGCAGGCTCTGGAGGCGCCGGCCAAAAGCCACGCGGTCCGTATCCACGATTTCAGAAAGGCGCTGAAGCGGCTGCGCGCGTTGCTGCGACTGATGAATCCCGTCGTCGGCGACGAAGCACAAGCCATCCGGGTTCAGGCCCGCGACCTCGCACGCGAACTGGCCGGCACACGCGACTCGCAGTCGGCACTCGACGCGATCCGCGACCTGCACAAAGGACGGTCGGGCGGCGAACTGTCAGAGCGATCGATGAAGACCATCTCCGGCAAGCTCGCGCAACTGAAGCAATCCAGCCGGCACGCGCAGCTTTCGGCCGATATCAGACTGCGCCTTCTGACATGGATCGATTCGACAGATGCGCGCGTCCGGATGTGGCCGCCGCATTCGCCGGACTTTTCGGTTCTGGCGCAGGAGCTGACGAGGAACTACCGCCGGGCCCGGCGCGCCTTGCCGGACAAGTGGCCGGAGGCAGGCGACGAGGCCCTGCATGAACTCCGGCAGCGCGTCATCGTTCACCGCAACCAGCTCGATCTGATCGAACCGCTGCATCCCAAACTGGTGAAAAAGTGGATCAACGCGGCGCAACGGATCCGCAGCAGACTTGGACGCTACCAGGATCTGACGCTGCTGGTGCGGCTGTGCGAGCCCGGCCAGCCGCTGGCGCCATGGCGCATCCGCCTGCAAAACGACGTCAGGAAACGTCAGCACGATCATCTCGAGGCGGTGCAGCGCAGCACGACGAAGTTCTTCGAACCATCGCCCAAATCGTTCCGCAAGCGGGTCGAGTCACTCGGCGGAGACCGCGGCTGAAATGGAGGCCGGGAAGATCGGGGCCCGATGAATCAACCGGGTTCCGGCCCGGATCGCCCCGAAAGCACCAGCATCAGTTCGCGCGCGCCGAACACCAGAACCGCAATGCAGAACGGCAGAACGAAATAGAGCCCGCGGAAAATCAGGAGCGAGGCCAGCAGCGACTCCCGCTCGACCTGCGGAAGCGCCACGATCATCGCCGCTTCGAACACACCGAGACTGCCCGGCGTATGGCTCAGGAAGCCGAGCAGGCTCGCGGCAACGAACGTGACCAGGAACGGCACGATCTCGACGGAGGCGTGGAGCGAAACCAGCAGCAACATCGCCAGCGCCGCCAGGCTCAGATCGAGGACGCCGATGCCGATCTGCAGCGTCGTGAGGCGAGCGTCGGGCAGCGTGAGTTGCCAACCGTTGCGACCGATGGAGCGCGGCCGCGGCACGAGCCACAGAAGGTATCCGCAAACCGATGCAAGCGCGACGAAGGCCGCTGCCCGGTTGACCCATTCAGGCAGGCGGTTGATTGCGGACGCCGCATCGGGGGCTATCGATATCCCGATACCCAGCATGACGATGTTGCCGAGCCAGAACGTCAGTCCGGTGACGAAGGCGACCTTCGCGATGTCGACGATGCCGAGCCCCCAGGCCGAATAGACCCGGAACCGGATCGCTCCTCCGGTAAACACCGTGGCCCCGAGGTTATGTCCGATCGTATAGGCCATGAACCCTGCAAGCGCCGAAACACCATACGGGATGTGGCGCTTGCCGATCGTACGGAGCGCGAAGAAATCGTACAGCGTGTAGGTCGCGTAGCTGGCCCCGATCAGCGCACCGGCTGCAAGAACGGCCCAGACCGGGGTCGCTCGAAGTGCGACGCCAACTTTGGCGAAGTCGATCCCGCTCAACAGATGAAGCAGCGCGTAGCCTGCGGCGGCGACGATGACGACGCTGAGAATCCAGCCCGCGGCGTTCCAGCTCAAGCCACACCTGGCCGCTCGCTTCGCCGCTCCCGCAAATGACATGAATGGCCGGTGACGTTCCGGAGGATCGAATCGGGATGCACAGTCGCACTGTCATGCGACGCGATTGTTACAACGACCCACTATCGCAGCAGCACCCGTCGCGCCGGGTGTCACACGCCTGAGATATGACTTCGCAATGTTGTCGCATGAGATTCGGGAACGCGATTCTGTCGCCGCACGGCTCGGGACCGTCGCGCTCCCACTTCGCGGAGGCCGCCTGCTCATGCGCGTGCTGATCGCCACGGATGCATGGCATCCGCAAATCAACGGCGTGGTGCGCACTCTGACCTCCCTGGCCGCAACGGCCAAGCAGCTCGGCGTGACCATCGACTTCCTCACCCCGGAAGGCTTTGCCTCGCTGCCGCTGCCAACCTATCCGAACCTGCGGCTGGCCCTGCCGGGACGCTTCGAGATCGCCCGGCGGATCGAGGCGGCCGCGCCGGACGCCATCCACATCGCCACCGAGGGACCGATCGGGTTCGCCGCACGCTCCTACTGCCTGCGCCGCGGCCGGCCCTTCACCACGAGCTATACGACGCGGTTTCCCGAATACATTTCCGCGCGCGCCCCCATTCCCGAAGCATGGAGCTATGCCGTGTTGCGGCGCTTTCACGCCGCCGCGGGCGTGACGATGGTGTCCACCGCATCGCTCGCCGCCGCATTGCGCCGCCACGGCTTCGACAATCTCGGCACCTGGACGCGCGGCGTCGACACCGCGCTGTTCGCCCCGGACCGCGCGCTGCCGCTCGATTTGCCGCGGCCGATCTTCCTGGCCGCAGGGCGCGTCGCGGTGGAGAAGAATCTCGAAGCGTTCCTGTCGCTGGATCTGCCCGGCTCCAAGGTGATCGTCGGCAGCGGTCCGCAGGAGGCCGAATTGCAGCGGCGCTTCCCGCAGGCGCATTTCCTCGGCGCCCGCACCGGCACCGAGCTTGCCGGCACCATCGCCGCCGCCGACGTGTTCGTGTTTCCCAGCCTCACGGACACCTTCGGGGTCGTGCAGCTCGAGGCGCTTGCATGCGGCGTTCCCGTCGCTGCCTTCCCCGTCACCGGCCCGCAGGACGTGATCGGCGGCCATCCGGTCGGCGTGCTGTCGGACGATCTGCGCGAGGCCTGCCTTGCGGCACTGAAAGTGCCGCGCGAGGCCTGCCGCGCCTTTGCACTTCGCCACTCCTGGGCCACCAGCGCACGCCAGTTCATCGGCCATGTCGAGCGGATCGCCGGCAGCGCGCCGCGGCCATCGCGCCCGGCTTGGACGGTGCAGACCGCCGCAAACCGCTGACACCGTTTATCGCTTCACTCAGGGAAAGGATCTTGCCGTGACCTTGGCCACCGACATCAGCAAGCATGGAGTCGAGAGGGCGTACGACCGCTGGGCGCCGGTCTACGATCTGGTGTTCGGCCCGGTGTTCGAGCGTGGCCGGCGCGCCGCCATCGTTGCCGCGGAGCGTGTCGGCGGCCGCATCCTGGAGGTCGGCGTCGGCACCGGCATCTCGCTGCCGGACTATTCGCGCACCAACCGCATCGTCGGGGTCGACATTTCCGAGGCCATGCTCGACAAGGCGCGCGAGCGCGTCCAGGTGCTGGGGCTCGGTCACGTCGAAGCCATCGAGGTGATGGACGCCGAGCGGCTCGAGTTCCCCGGCAACTCGTTCGACGTGGTGGTGGCGCAATACGTGGTCACGGCGGTGCCCAATCCGGAGGCCGCGCTCAACGAGTTCGCCCGTGTGCTCCGTCCGGGCGGCGAGATCGTGATCCTCAGCCGGGTCGGCGCGGAGGCGGGACTGCGCAAGGCCGTCGAGCATTGCGTGGCGCCCGCTGCCCGCAAGCTCGGCTGGCGGACCGAGTTTCCCTGGGACCGTTACACCGCCTGGCTGCAGACGGCGAACGGCATGCATCTGATCGAGCGCCGCCCGATGCCACCGCTCGGACATTTCTCGCTGATCCGGTTCGGCAAGTTCGCCGAAACCGCCGGCGCGCCCGCTCCCCGGCTCGCCGCGGCCGGTTGATCGCGCCAGCCGCACTCACCCGTCCAACCCCATTCGGAGACCGAAACATGGCCACGTTTGCCGAGACGCTTCGCACCCAGCGCTGGGACGACCACCGCTATTATCACCACAGCCGGATCAACCAGTCGCTGCATCTGGTGAGCGCGCTGAGCTTCCTGTGCGCGTATGCGCTGGCGTTCAGCGATCCCGCCGTCGCCGCACTGATCGGCTGGCTGATCGCCATGACGACCCGGCAGATCGGCCACCTGTTCTTCGAGCCCAAAGGCTACGACCACGTCAACCACGCCAGCCACGAGCACAAGGAGGAGATCAAGGTCGGCTACAACCTCAAGCGCAAGATCGTGCTGCTGACGATCTGGGCGCTGTCGCCGCTGCCGCTCTACTTCGATCCCACCCTGATGGGAATTTTCGAGCCGCACCGGAACGTCGAGGAGTTCGTCCGCCACGTCGGCCTGGTCTGGCTGTTCCTCGGCGTGGCGGGGCTGCTGTTCCGCACCGTGCACCTGTTCTTCATCCAGGACGTCCAGGCCGGACTGGTGTGGGCGACCAAGATCCTCACCGACCCGTTCCACGACATCAAGCTGTACTACCGGGCCCCGCTGGCGCTGCTGCGCGGCGAACTGATCGACCCGCGCCATGCCCGGCACGACGAAATCGATGACGAAGACCTGCAGGAGCAGCACCGTCCGGCCTGAAGTTGGGGACGTGGTTCGGTCAGGCGCGGGTGGACACGCGGTGGGCAAGCAATTCCCGCAGCAACCTGCGCCTGATCGTCTTGTTGGTGGCGTCGGGATCTTTCCACCACCATCCATCACGCTGCATCGCCTTCGCGCCGGCGACGAACCGATCGCAGACGGCCGCGAAATCCGCATCGGTGTAGTTGAGGCTGAAGATCAAACGCCCGGTGCCGATCCAGCTCAGCGCCAGGCCTTCGGCGCGAAGATAGAACTGCAGCATCCAGTTGTACCGCGACGGCTGCGTGTAGCAGACCGTCCAGATCGACGACAGGTTCGCGACCTCGACCGGCAGGCCGGCGTCACACAGCCGGCCGTTCAGCTCCGCGGTCCGTCGATCCCACGTTTCGTCGAGACCTTCATACAGCTCGCGAATCTCCGGGGTCTCCAGCCGGCGCAGGAATTCGTGCATCGCACCCATCACATACGGATGCGAGTTGAAGGTGCCGCGGGCGAAGCACACGTCGACCGGGCGGTCGTCGCGGTAGCGCCGCATCAGGTCGCGCCGGCCGCACAGCACGCCAATCGGAAGGCCGCCGCCCAGCGTCTTGCCGTAGGTGACCATGTCGGCGCGCACTCCGAAGTACTCCTGCGCCCCGCCCATGGCGATGCGGAACCCCAGAAACACCTCGTCGAAGATCAGCACCACGCCGCGCGCGGAGCAAACCGCACGCAGCCGGCGCAGCCAATCCGCGTAGGCCGCACGATCGAAATGCGCGGCACGCCCGCTGTCGACCAGCGACGAGTCGGCCGGTGCGCCGGCGTTCGGATGCAACGCCTGCAGGGGATTCACCAGCACGCACGCGATATCGTTGCGGGTCGCGATCACCCGCAACGCGTCCTCCGACACGTCGTTGAGCGTGTAGGTCTGCCGTGCAGGCACCGGATTTCCGACGCCGGGCTGCACGTCGCCCCACCAGCCGTGATAGGCGCCGCAGAACCGCACCAGATGGGACTTACGGGTGTGGTAGCGCGCCAGCCGCACCGCCTGCATGACCGCCTCGGTGCCGGACATGTGGAACGACACCTCGTCGAGGCCCGAGATTTCAGTCAGTCGCCGGACATTATATGCGATGGCCGGATGATACGGGCCGAGCACCGGGCCGAGATCGCGCACCAGCGCGGCGCCCCGGTCGATGCACTCCTTGTAGAAATCGGTGCCGAACACGTTCACGCCGTAGGACCCGGTGAGATCGTAGAACGTGTTGCCGTCGAGATCCGTGACCGTGACGCCGGACGACGACTGCAGCAGCGCGCCAGCCTGCAGATTGCGCTGCACCACACGGCTGAACTGGAACGGCACCCGATAGACATCGGTGAACTGGAGATCGGAGATCGTGTCCCTGATTTCCGACGTCTGCCGCACGGTCTCGGCAAACCGCTCCCGATAGAGAGCGGAAAGCCGTTCGAACCCGACCTTGCGCGCCGCAATGACGTCACCGGGCGCGTCATCGCAACGAAAGAAGCGGTCGCCCTCGTACTCGTAGAACGGCACCAGCGACGCAATCCGCCGCGCCATCCGTGCATGGCCGGTCAAAGACCGGTGCTTGGCCTTCGACAGATCGAGACGGGTCTTGACCTTGTAAAGCGAGGTCGCGAACGCGCCGGCACCGAGAGCGTAAAGGGCGAGCGTCGAGAATCGCGAGTCCATCGGCGAACAGCTAACCGCGGGGATTGAAGCTTTGATGACAGTCCGCAACGCAATCGCGAAAGTGGCCGGGCAGGAGGACATCAACTTCCTGCTCACCAATCGCATTCCGCGCCGTCTTCTGACCCGGTTCATGGGCTGGTTCAGCAGGATCGAGCAGCCGCTGGTGCGGGACGCCTCGATCGCGGTCTGGCGCCTGTTCTCGGATCTGGACCTCACCGAGGCGAAGAAGGACCGCTTCACCAGCATGCACGACTGCTTCGTGCGCGAGCTGAAGGACGGCGCTCGCACGGTCGACAGCGATCCGGCGGTCATCGTCAGCCCCTGCGACGCGATCGTCGGTGCATGCGGCCGCATCGAAGGTACGACGCTGCTTCAGGTCAAAGGGTTCCCCTACACCTTGCAGGACCTGCTGGGCGCTTCCGAACCGGTCGAGCACCACCGCAACGGCCGCTACGTGACGCTACGGCTGACTTCGAGCATGTATCACCGCTTCCACGCACCGCACGATCTTCGCGTGGAGCGAACCACCTACATTTCCGGAGACACCTGGAACGTGAATCCGGTCGCGCTGAAGCGGATCGAGAAGCTGTTCTGCAAGAACGAGCGCGCCGTCATCGAGACACGTCTGGCCGCAACCGGCGAGCCGCTGACGCTGGTGCCGGTCGCGGCCATCCTGGTCGCCGGCATCCGGCTGAACTTCATCGATCCCGCCCGTCCGCTGCGCGGCCTCGGCGCCGAGCCGCAATTTTGCGACGCAAGATTCAACAAGGGCGAGGAAATGGGTCGCTTCGAGCACGGCTCGACCATCATCGTGCTGGCTCCGCCGCAGCTTGAACTGGCAACGGCCGTGCGCCCCGGTATGCGCATCAGGATGGGCGAGCCACTGCTGCGACGATCCTGAAATTGGCGCCGCGCCGGATTTCATTGCGCTCCGGCCTGACGGCTCTTACGCTGTGACACCAGGCCGTGGAACGCGTTCACGGGCCACATTCCCGCGGGCAAAAAGGCTTGTCACGATAACGGGTTGGCGGCGGGTCGAGATGGGGGGCTACGCGGCGGCGATGCGGTTGTTGAGTTTGGCGGCGTTTCTGTTCGCCTTCTGGCTTGCACTATCCGGACACTACACCGCGATGCTGGTCATCGTGGGCGTCATCTGCACCGGGATTTGCGTGCTGGCCGCAACCCGCATGCGGACACTGGACCGGGAAAGTTTTCCGGTCGAGCTGATGCCGCGCACGCTGACGTACTACCCCTGGCTTCTTCTTGAGATCGTGAAATCCGCCTGGGCCGTCACCAGGATCATCCTGAGTCCGGCCCTGCCGATTTCGCCCAGCATGACCGTGGTCAAAGCCAGCCAGAAGACCGGCGCAGGGCTCGCCACCTACGCCAACTCAATCACCCTGACACCGGGCACGATAACCACGCGCGTCGACGGTGACGAACTGACCATCCACGCGCTGGTGCGGGAAGGCGCGGACGACCTGGAGGCAGGAGGAATGGACCGCCGGGTTACGCAGTTCGAGGGCAGCCGATGATTTTCGCAGCCGCGGCCATTGCCATTCTCGTCGCGCTGACCCTTGCGATCGTTCGGGCTGTCAAGGGCCCGACGCTGTTCGATCGCGTGTTGGCCGGCAACACGGTCGGCTCACTTTCGATCATGCTTCTCGCGGTGTTCGGCTTCCTGACCGGACGTCCGGAGTTTCTCGACGTCGGCCTGACCTACGGCCTGCTCAACCTGATCGCCACTCTGGCCGTGCTGAAATTCTTCAGGCACGGCGACCTGGCCTTCGATCCCGACAGCGAGGCGCAGCCATGAGTCTCGCAGTCGAGATTGCAAGCTGGATCCTGATCGCGCTCGGCTCGTTTTTCACGGTGGTGGGGGCGATCGGCCTCATCCGCATGCCTGACCTGTACACGCGGATGCACGCCGTCAGCGTGATCGATTCTGTCGGCATCGGCCTCACCCTTCTGGGAATGATGCTGCAGACAGGCTTCAGCCTGGCGACACTGAAGCTGATCTTCCTGTTCGCGCTGGTGTTCTACACCTGGCCCGTGGTGACCCACGCGCTGGCTCAGGCGGCGCTGCACGCGGGCATCGAGCCGAAACTCGCCGAAGACCGCCGCGGGCGCCTGCGTCAGGCAACGGACGGGAGGCCGCCATCGAACTGATCGTCAACATGGTGATGCTGACGCTGCTGGCCGTCGTGACAGTCGCGATTGTCCGGCAGCGCAGCCTGTTCGGCGTGGTGGTCCTGTTCGGCATCTACAGCTTCCTGATGGCGGGTGTGTTGCTGGTGCTGGACGCCGTCGACGTGGCGATGACGGAGGCATCGGTCGGCGCCGGCATATCCACCGTGATCTTCCTGGCGGCGCTGCATCTCATAAAGAAGACCGAGATCAAGCAGCCCGACATCAAGATCGCGCCGCTGCTGCTGTCGGTGGCCACCGGAGCGGGCCTTGTCTGGGGCAGCCTCGCACTCCCGCCGTTCGGCAGCCCGGACAGTCCGATCCACAGCCACGTCGCACCGCACTATCTGGAAAACTCGATCAAGGAAACGACGGCGCCCAATGTCGTGACCTCGGTGCTCGCCGACTATCGAGGCTTCGATACGCTCGGCGAAACCACCGTCGTGTTCACCGCCGGGATCGGAGTGCTGCTGCTGCTGCGCGGCGGACGCCGCCGCAACCGCGAGCGGGAGCGGCGGTCATGAACCTCGATCTGATCCTGCGGGTCGGCACCAAGCTGGTCCTGCCGTTCATCCTGCTGTTCGCGTTCTACGTCCAGTTTCACGGCGATTACGGGCCCGGCGGCGGCTTCCAGGCCGGTGTGATTGCGGCGGCGATGGTCATTCTGCTTGCCATCACGTTCGGCATTCGCGCGGCCAAGCGCATCGCACCGCAGGTCATGGTGGAGATCATGGTGCCGCTCGGGGTGCTGATCTTCGCCGGCGTCGGCGTTGCCGGAATCCTGCTGGGGAAGAACTTTCTCGACTATTCGGTGTTGTCCGCCAACGCCCCGGCAGGACGGCATCTCGGCATCCTGCTGGTCGAAATAGGGGTGTTCGTCACCGTCTCCGGAACCATGGTCGCGCTGTTCTACGCCTTCGTCGAACGAGGGCGCTGATGGAAACGCTGACCAAGCTCGTCACCCACTACAACTACGTCATCACCGTCTTCCTGATGATCGCCGGGCTCTATGTCGTGTCCTCGCGCGGGAACCTGGTGAAGAAGCTGGTCGGCCTGTCCATCTTCCAGACGTCGGTCTATCTGCTCTACATCGGGCCCGGCAAAATTCTGGGCGGCACGCCGCCGATCCTGGACCCGGCCTTCAAGGTCTACTCCAACCCGCTCCCGCACGTGCTGATCCTGACGGCAATCGTGGTCGGGATTGCCACCATCGCGCTTGGCCTCGCGATGACGGTTCGCATCAACGAGGCCTACGGCACGGTCGAGGAGGATGAGATCGTCCAAAAGGATCGCGAGACATGAACGCGATCCAGGGGCAGTTGCCGATCCTCCAGGTCGTCGTACCGCTGCTGGGGGCCGTGGCCGTCGCATTTCTGCGTCGGGGTTCCAGCGCCTTCGCGGTGACGCTGGCGGTGAGCTGGACCCTGCCTTTCATCGCCATCGCCCTGCTGTTGCAGGTGCTGGCAACCGGCCCGATCTCCTATGAACTCGGCGGCTGGGCGCCGCCGATCGGGATCGAATACCGGGTCGACGTCCTCAACGCCTCGATTCTCGTGCTGGTCTCACTGATCGGCGCAGTCATCATGCCGTTCGCCCGCCGCTCCGTCGATTTCGAGATCGATGACGATCATCGTGCGTGGTTCTACTGCATGTACCTGCTCTGCCTCGCCGGTCTGCTGGGCCTGGCAATCACCGGCGACGCGTTCAACGCATTCGTCTTCCTCGAGATATCCTCGCTTTCGACCTACGTGCTGATCGCCATGGGCAACGACCGCCGCGCACTGGTCGCGGGCCTGCAGTATCTGATCATCGGGACGATCGGCGCCACCTTCTATGTGATTGGCGTCGGCTTTCTCTACCTGATCACCGGCAGCCTCAATATCGCCGACATCGCCACGCGTCTTGCCGCCATCGGACCGGACCAGACACGGGCGGCCGTGACGGCGCTCGCGTTCATCACCGTGGGCATCAGCCTGAAGTGCGCGCTGTTTCCGCTGCATGCCTGGCTGCCGAACGCCTACACCTATGCACCTTCGTGGGCCACGGTGTTCCTTTCGGCCACCGCGACCAAGGTCGCGATCTACCTGCTGGCCCGCTACTACTTCGCCGTATTTGGCGTGGCGATCGACATCCGCTCGCTTCCGGTCGGCGGATTCATCGTGGCGCTGTCGATTGCCGCGATGTTCGTCGCGTCGTTCATCGCCGTGTTCGAGACCAACCTGAAGCGGATGCTTGCGTATTCCTCGGTCGCGCAGATCGGCTACATCACGCTCGGGCTCGGCCTCGCCAACCAGGCCGGCGTGACCGGCGGCCTGGTCCATATCGCCAACCACGCCATGATGAAGGCCGCGCTGTTCCTTGCAGCGGGCGCGATCTTCTTCCGCGCGTGCACCGTGCACCTGAAGGACCTGTCGGGCGTCGGCCGCAAGATGCCGCTGACGGCCGCGGTGTTCGCGATCGCGGGTTTCGGCCTGGTCGGCACGCCGGGCACCGCCGGGTTCATCTCGAAGTGGTATCTGGCGATCGGCGCGCTGGACAAGGGCTGGTGGCCGCTTGTGTTCCTGATCGTCGGCAGTTCGCTGATCGCCCTTGTCTATGTGGGCCGGGTTCTTGAGATCATGTACCTGCGCGAGCCCGCGGCCGAACTCGCCAACGTCACCGACCCGCCGCTGTCGATGATGCTGCCGATGGTGGTTCTGGCCGCCGCTGTCGTCTTTTTCGGCATCAACACCGAATGGACGGTGGGGATTGCCGCGACGGCGGCCCAGTCGCTGCTGGCGGGCCTCAAATGAGCGCCGGCGACATCGACATGATCGCCGCCGCGCTGCTCATCCCGCTCGCGGCAGCCGCTCTGATCCCGCTGTTCCGCAACCGGCCGAATATCCGGGAGGCGGTGACGCTGATCGCCGCGGCGCTGCTGTGTCTGACGGTATTCCAGTTGCTCGGACCGGTGCTGGCCGGGGAGCGCCCGGCGTTGCACGCCGTGGACGTGGCGCCGGGCCTGTCCATTGCCTTCAAGGTCGAGCCGCTCGGCATGCTGTTCGCGCTGGTCGCTTCGCCGCTCTGGATCGTCAACTCGATCTATTCGATCGGCTACATGCGCGGCAACGGCGAGCCGCGCCAGACCGGGTTCTATGTCTGGTTCGCCGTCGCGCTGGCCAGCACCATGGGCATCGCGTTCGCCGGCAACCTGTTCACGCTGTTCCTGTTCTACGAGGCGCTGACGCTGTCGACCTACCCGCTGGTCATCCACAAGGCCAACGGGGACGCGTTCCGGGCCGGACGGATCTATCTGGTGCTGCTGCTGGGGACCTCGCTGCTGCTGTTCCTGCCGGCCATCGTGGGAACCTGGGTGTACGCCGGCACGCTGGATTTCGCGCCGGGCGGCGTATTTGCGGGCAAGGAGCCGCTGTCGCCTCTGCTGCTTCTTCTGTTGCTGCTGCTGTTCCTGTTCGGCATCGGGAAGGCCGCCCTGATGCCCCTCCATTTCTGGCTGCCGGCCGCGATGGTGGCGCCGACTCCGGTCAGCGCGTTGCTGCACGCCGTCGCCGTCGTCAAGGCCGGCGTGTTCTCGGTGGTGAAGGTCGCAACGATGATCTTCGGCATCGACACGCTGGCAGCCGCAGGATTCTCCGTATGGATGACGGTCATTGCCGGCTTCACAGTCATCACCGCCTCGATCGTCGCGCTTCGGCAAGACAACCTGAAGCGCCGGCTCGCCTATTCGACCGTCTCGCAGCTCGCCTACGTCGTTCTCGGCGTCGCCATCCTGACGCCGATATCGGTAGTCGGCGCCGCCATGCACATCGCGGCTCACGCCTGGTGCAAGATCACCCTGTTCTTCGCCGCAGGCTCGATCTACACGGCCGCGCACAAATCCGAGATCAGCGAGCTGGACGGCATCGGCCGGCGCATGCCCTGGACCATGACCGCTTTCGCCATCGGCGCGCTCGGCATGATCGGCATTCCGCCGACCGCGGGCTTCCTCGGGAAATGGTTCATGCTGTCGGGCGCGATGCAGACGGCGAACTGGCTCGCGGTCGGAATCATCATCGTCAGCACCGTGCTGAACACCTGCTATTTCATGCCGATCGTGTTCCGCGCGTTTTTCAGGCCGCTCCCGGCGGACCCCCATCACGATCCACACGGCGAGGCGCCGTGGCCGGTGGTGCTCGCGCTCACCGTGACTGCCGCCGGAGCCGTGCTGCTGTTCTTCTTTCCGGCGATCCCGCTTTCGCTGTCCAAATCGATGATCGGACCGTGACCATGGACGACCACTGGCTGACACGACCGGAAACCATCAAGCGATTGTGGATCGTCTTTATCGCCATCCTTGCCGTGACGGTGCTGCTGGATCTTGTCATCGAACACCATCCGCATTTCGGCATCGACGGCACATTCGGTTTCGGCGCCTGGTACGGCTTCCTGTCCTGTGTGGTCATGGTGCTGTTCGCCAAGGGTCTCGGCTTCTTCCTCAAGCGGCCGGACGACCACTATGATTAGCCTGATCCCGCCGTTCGCCGTGCTGATCCTCGGTGGCTTGCTGCTGCCGCTGCTGCGCGGACCGGTCCGCGCCGCGGCGCTGCTGCTGTTTCCGCTCGTCACGCTCTGGCTTGTCTGGCAGGTGCCCGACGGGGTCGCGATCCAGGCCAATTATCTCGGCTACACGCTGGCGATCGTGAAGGGCGATGCGCTGTCGCGCCTGTTCGCCACGGTATTCGCGATCATGGCGTTCGCGGGCGGGCTGTTCGCCCTCAATCAGGAGAGCCGGCTCGAACTCTCGGCGGCATTTTGCTACGCCGGCTCGGCGATCGGCGTGGTGCTTGCGGGCGACCTGATCACCGCGTTCGTGTTCTGGGAGTTGATGGCCGTCGCCTCGACCCTCGTCATCATCAGCGCGGGCGCGCGAAACGCAGCGCTGCGCTACGCGACTATTCATTTTCTCGGCGGCGTTATCCTGATGGCCGGCATCGCCGGCGAGATCGTATCCACCGGAACGACGGAGTTCCGTCCGATGGTGTTCGACAGCGTGCCGCGCGCGCTGATCCTGGTCGGCTTTCTGGTGAACGCGGGCGCCTACCCGATGTCGGCGTGGCTGCCGGACTCGTATCCGGAGGCGTCGTGGTCAGGCATGGTGTTCCTGTCCGCATTCACCACCAAGACGGCGGTCTATGTCCTGCTGCGCGGCTTCCCCGGCACCGAGTTGCTGATCTGGGTGGGCCTGTTCATGGTGTTCTACGGGATCGTGTACGCGATCCTCGAGAACGACATGCGCCGCCTGCTGGCCTACTCGATCGTGAGCCAGGTCGGATTCATGGTCACCGCCATCGGCATCGGAACCGAACTGGCGCTCAACGGCGCGGCCGCCCATGCCTTCGCGCACATTATCTACAAGGCGCTCCTGCTGATGTCGGCGGGTTCTGTGCTCTACGTCACCGGCAAGCGCAGGCTCACCGAGCTTGGCGGCCTGTTCCGCACCATGCCGCTGACGGCGATCTGCGGAATCGTCGGCGCGCTGTCGATCTCGTCGTTCCCGCTGACGTCCGGATTCGTCTCCAAGTCGATGATCTCCGACGCCGCAGGCGCCAGGCATCTTGAGCTCGTCTGGTTCATGCTTGCTGCCGCATCGGCCGGCACCGCCCTTTATGTCGGCTTCCGGTTTCCCTGGCTGGTGTTCTTCCAGAAGGACTCGGGCCTGCGGCCGCCGGAGCCGCCGTGGAACATGCGGGCGGCCATGGTGCTGTGCGCGATCATGTGCATCGGATTGGGCGTCCTGCCCGGGCCGCTCTACGCGATGCTGCCCTATCCCGTCGACTATGTGCCCTACACGCCGGGCCACGTCGTATTCCAGCTTCAACTGCTGCTGTTCTCGGGGCTGGCGTTCTTCCTGATGCTCGGCCTGCTCAAGCCCGCGGCAACTATCACCCTCGACACCGACTGGCTCTATCGCAGGCTCGGCGTCGTCGCGGTAAAGGTGTTCGACCGCTGGGCCGGCGACGCATGGGCCCGGCTCACGGCAGCGATCGGGCACGGCGCAGACGCCGCGCAACGGAATGTCCGGAGCACCTGCGGACCGGGCAGCGTGCTGGCCCGCGCCTGGTCGACCGGCAGCATGACGGTCTGGACCACCGTGATCATCGCAGCCTATCTGCTCATGCTTTATCTGTGATCGCAGCCGGAATCCGGCTCGCAGACGGTGTCACACGCGTCCAGCGGCTCCGGGCTCCGCGGCCGATTCAGGTCAACGCTCATTCGGGCGGCTTCGGGCGGCTGGCTCCCGAGCAATCTGCATCGCACACGGGAGATCGTTGAACGCAAAGACCGTGCAACCCGCAGACTGCTTCGACACGACCGACGAACCATGGTGGCTGTTTCCGCCAGAGTGAAATCGCAGCGACCAGTTCGTGCTTCCTATTGAGCCGCCGGAATGGCACCATCGGCGGACCGGCCGTTGGTGGCAAGCAAGCGCTCCGCGTGGCCGGCAGGAGGACCTGATTTCAGGTCGCAGGCCGTTTGTTGAAATTTCTATACTGGATAGGCATCGCGATCCGGGCCGCATTGCTGGGACTGCTGACAGTCTGGGGCGCGCTCGCCATCTATTATTCCAACTTGCCCTGGCCCTGGGCGCGGCTGGTGCTGGCTGTCGTCTTCGCGGCTCTCTCGGTCTGGGCGCTCTGGATCTCGCGCCCGCGGCGGAGGCTGCTGTTCGCCGCGCTGTTTGTCGGTGTCGCTGCCTGGTGGATCAGCATCGCACCGTCCCACGACCGGCCGTGGCGGCCCGAAGTTGCCGTCATGCCGAGGGCGATCATCGACGGAGACCGCGTGCGGCTGACCGGCGTCCGCAACTTCAATTATCGCAGCCGTAACGATTTCGATGTCCGTTACGAAGAGCGGGAAATCCGGTTATCGCATCTGAAGGGTATCGACTTCTACGTCTCGTACTGGAGCGAGGGTCTCGTCGGCCACACGTTCCTCAGCTTCATTTTCGACGATGCGCCGCCCTTGAGCATCTCCATCGAAACGCGACCGGAGGTCGGTGAAGGCTTCAATCCCATATCCTCCCTGTTCAAGCAATTCGAGCTGATCTACGTGGTCGGCGATGAGCGGGATATCGTCGGCGTGCGGACCAATCACCGCCGGGAGACCGTCTATCTGTACCGGCTCAACAGCTCGGCCGACGACGCACGACGGCTATTGAAGGTGTATCTCGACCGGATCAACCAGCTCGCCGACCGCGCCGAATTCTATCACCTGCTGAGCAACAGCTGCACAATCAACATTATCCGATACGCCAACGCGGCAGGCCGTCAGGGGCGGCTCGACTTCCGCCACCTGCTCAACGGCCTGATCGACAGCTATCTCTATCATTCGGGCCGCATCGACACGTCCCTGCCCTTCGACGAGCTGCGGCAGCGGTCCCTCGTCAACGAGGCCGCGCAGGCCGCCGACGGCGCGCCCGACTTCTCCGAGCGCATCCGCGCCGGATTGCCGAGCATCGCGCGCTGATCGCGCGGCTCGATCTCTCTTGAGGCCTGGCCTACTGGACGTGGTGAAGTGTCAGGCCGGCTCTACCTGAGCGAAAAGTGCTGCCAGACAATTTTCGCGCGGCTTCGCTCACGCGGGCAACGGCTCGGTCCCACGGTCGAGAACGTCGAGGTACTTGCGGTAAGCGAACACGCGACGACGCTGCTTGCCCGTCACTTCGCGCACGATGCCAAGATCGACCAGGTGTTCGAGCGACTTGCCGACAGTGGGGAGCGAGAGCTTGAGCTCCCTGGAGGCGGCCTGGATCGTCACAAGCGGTCGGCGTTGCATCAAATCATGGACCCGGAATGCAGAGGCCGCACTGCGTCCGAGCGTTTGGATTGTGCCGGCGTCCTCGTCGAACAGCGCCATGATCTCGCGAGCAGTATCGACGGCTTGCGCCGCCGTGTCCCGCACGCCCGTGAGAAAGTATTCCATCCAGGCTTCCCACGCGCCGTTCTCACGCACCTCCTGCAACAGCCGGTAGTAGTCGGCACGACGCGCCTTGAAGTACAGGCTGAGATAGAGGATCGGCTCGCGCAGTGCACCGGCCTCGCACAACATCAGCGTGATCAACAGCCGCCCGAGTCGACCATTGCCGTCGAGGAACGGATGGATGGTCTCGAACTGGACATGCGCAAGCCCCGCCTTGATGAGCGGCGGGAGCTGCGGATCGTCCGCATGCAGGAACTTCTCGAATGCATCGAGGCATTCGTTCAACCGATCGGGCGGCGGGGGTACGAACAGGGCATTGCCCGGGCGCGTGCCGCCGATCCAGTTTTGTGAGCGCCGGAATTCGCCGGGCTGCTTGCTGGCGCCCCGGCCCGAGTGAAGCAGGATGGCGTGCATCTCCCGGATGAGACGAAGCGAAAGCGGAAAGCCCTCCCGCAGTCGCTTCAGGCCATGCTCCATCGCCGCGACATAGTTCGAGACCTCCGCCACATCGTCGATCGGCACATGGGGAATCTCGTCGCTCTCGAACAGGAGCAGATCGGACAGCGAGGACTGCGTGCCCTCGATCTGAGACGACAGCAGCGCCTCCTTGCGCACATACATGTAGAGGAACAGCGGGGTCGACGGCAGGATGGTCGTCACGCCGTCGAGCCGCCCAACCGCGCCGCGGGCCGTGTCGTAGAGGGTGAACATGCCTTGAAGGTCGAGCGGAGGGGTCGGCGGAAGCGACGGGGGCAGAAATGCCCGCACCCGCTCGCCGCCGGCGGCGGTCTCGACGAATTGGCCCAGTCGGCCTGACTCTGTTCCACTCATGTTCTCGAACCCTTTAGTTAGGGCATTCCGTTACTAAAGGATAGACCATTTTCGTTTAGTTACGAGAGTGCGTAATTCAAGCCGGCCAGGACCCGCTGGCGTGCCGGGACTGCGCGATCAGCTGGCGCTTCGACCCGCTTGGCCTCCCGATCCGGCCATTCAGCCGCCAGGACATCACGCGCAGCGCGTACAGCCAGTGCTCGTGCGCGGCGGCGCGCTGCAGTCCGACCTTCCAGCACACCGTCTTCCATCGTTCGCCCGATGCCCGAAGCCAGACGATCTTGCGGTGGATCGGCTCCAACCACTTCAGCCAGTCGAGCGTCTCTTCCATGCGACTGATCGCGGCGACAGCCGAGTGTGACGACAGACGCCCGAGGTGCACAAGGTGCTGGCGCAGAAGCGGCCCGAGCGCGGTGGCGGCCAAAATTCTCTACGCTGGAAACTTGCTAGAGCATGATTGTTCTGGGCTGAATCGGTTGGGATTCCCAAATCAGATTGGT
>CAZGSW010000038.1:0-20653 GCA_964528635.1 uncultured Rhodoplanes sp.
CAGCATTGCCGTCGGCACGGTGGACGGCGTTTATGTGCTGAAGCGGGAAGCGCAAGGCTGGGCCGTCCGTCACCGCGGTCTGTCCGGCTGCTTCGTCAGCGCGGTGACCGCGCTGGACGATGGAACCCTGTTTGCTGCAACGCACGGAGTCGGCATCGCGCGCAGCGATGACGGCGGCACCACCTGGACCTGGGTGAACGAGGGGCTTTCGCATTTCGACTTCTGGTCGGTCAGAGCCGGAAAGTTGCACGGTCGCGACGTGGTTCTGGCCGGCTCTTTGCCAGCGCACCTCTACATCAGCGAAAACAAGGGCCGGACGTGGCGCGAACTGACGGCCTTTCGGAAGGTCCCGAGTGTCGGCAGTTGGTTCTTTCCTCCGCCTCCGCGCATCGGCCACGTCAAGGACATCGTGCTCGACGGCGACCGGCTGCTGGTTGGTGTCGAAATCGGTGCGCTCACCATGTCGACCGATTTCGGCGAGACGTTTACGGAATTCGAGGTCGATCCGGACCCGCGCGAGCGCGACATTCACCGCGTTCTGGTCCATCCGGAGCGGCCTGACCGGTTCATCGTGGCCAACGGTATCGTCGGACTGGTCACCAGCGACGATCGCGGCAAGTCCTGGCACCGCAACCAGATGCCGGACAAGGCCAACTATCCCGACGCCATCGTGCTGTCGCCCAACAATCCCGACCTCGTGTTCATGACGGCGGGAACCGGCTGGCCTTCGAACTGGTATGGCGCCGGCCGCGGCCGCGGCAAGATCCTGCGCAGCCGGGACGGCGGCAAGACCTGGACACGGTTGCTTGGCGGTCTGCCGGACGGCCAGCGTGCCGTGTATTCCGCACTCACCATCGAGGTGTCCGCCAACGGCGCGGCGCTCTACGCGGCCGACACCGACGGCCAGGTGTTCGAGAGCCTGGACGAGGGCGAGAGCTGGACGGTGATCGCCGATGTCCATCCGGTGTCGAAGGGCGAGTTCTACCGTGCGCTGGTTCGCGACCGGCCGAGGATGGCCAACATCGATGACATCGCGCTCAATACGGCGCAGACGCAGCGGGTGCAGGAGGCCGCGACGGGGAGGAGGTAGCCCGTATCGTGGCAGGTTTTCCCGCCAGGGCGGTCCGCCCGCCCGGGACAGGGCTCCCGCGGCTGCCGTCTATGACCCGAACACGAACCGCGTGCCCACCGCCGAGTGGATCACCTTGTCGCCCATGGCGTCGCGGGCGAGATCGTAGAAGCGGTCGCCGGTACAGTGCGCCGGGATGAGGAAGTCCGGCTCGATCGACTGGAATTCGGCGATGGTATCGCGGATGTAATCGTCGCCGAGCGGCGGCACGATGTGGAAGCCGCCGATGACGGCATGGACTTTCTTGACGCCGGACACCTCCTGCGCCTGTCGGACCGCGTTGATGACGCCGCGGTGGCTGCACGAGGTGAGCACGACGAGGCCCTTGCCCTTGACCAGGTAGTTGGTCGCGATCTCGTGGTCGAAGTCGTCCGGGATGTAGTCGCCGACGTTTTTCTCCGGCGGCATCTTCTCGGGAAAGCAGCCGAAACCGTCGAAAATGCCGACGATCTCCCGCGTCGGCAGCAGCGGTTTTTCGAACGAGCGCTGTGTGATGCGGCCGGTGGTGAAGCCATGATCGGCCACCACCGACGATGCACCCTCGGCCAGCATCAGCGACAGGCCGGCATCGAAAATCGCCTGGCGGTCGAGCGCGCCGAAGTTGCCGCCGGGATTCTTGCGCAGGCAGAAGGCGTCCTCGCCGCCGACGAAAAACGGCAGCCTCGGTTTCAGCTTGCCCCTGGTCTCCTTGAGGAAGCCGACCATGCCGCCGAAATGGTCGTAGTGTCCGTGGCTCAGCACCATCGCGTCGATGATCGACGGATCGAGCCCGAGTACCCCCATGTTGTTCAGAAGCACATCCGGCGTGTAGCCGAAGTCGACCAGCACGTGGCGGGTCTCGCCGCTGATCCGGGATTCCGCGTGCATCGACAGGCCCCACTCGCCGTGCAGGCCGGTGCGTGGCGGCACGTCGGGTCTGGTGTTGCCGCCGGTGCGGCGCTCGATGGTAAGGCCGCTCCGTGTTTCGGTCGGGACGAACTGGATCACCACGTTGTCGGTGACGATCCGCACCGCGAGCCGGTCCACCTCAGGCGGCTTTCGCCCGACCGGGCTGGCCTCGCCGGTTCGTGCCGCCGCCACCATCGCGCCGACCATGGCGGAGATGAATCCGGCGCCGCCGGCACAGAGTGATGAGAGTGAGGAAGGATCGCCGATGCAGTTGCAGGGTCCGAACAGCATGATGCCAATCTCCCTTCGCGGCTGGCCGAAAATTGGACCAGGCGGAGCGGAATCTCAAGTTTAGCGTCGTCGCAACGACGCCGGTCTTCGTAAGCGTTTCACGTCTCCATCTTGCAGCAGGTTCGCAAAGCGCCAATACTCCATCGGCGCGGTGTCCTCAGAGTCTGGCACCGCGTTTTTCGGTACCATGTCCCGGGCCCAGCGCAGCGTGAAAACGGTGCGCTGCAGACCCGGGATCCCGGTTCAAAGTATCGGATCAACAGGGCGGCCGGCATGCCGATGCGGGGCCGTTCAATCATTGGGAGGTAACGATGCGACGAATGATACTTCCTTGCCTGCTGCTGGCGTTTGCCAGTGCATCGCCCACGTGGGCCGCAGACGTGAAGCTGAGCAACGGCACGGTGCTGGGCGACAAGCCCTATTTCATCGTCAGCTACATCGAGGCTGCGCCAGGCGCGGTCGACAAGGTCGAGGCTCTGATCAGGAAGCAGGTGTCCGACGGCAAGAACGAAAAGGGCAATCTTCGCTTCGAAGGCCTTCAGCGCGTCGGCCATCCGAACCACTTCGTAATCATGGAGACCTGGACGGACCCCGCCTCGCGCGAGGCGCATGCAAAGTCCGGCCACACGATCGGTTTCCGCAAGGCGTTGCAGCCGCATCTCTACAGCCCCTACGACGAACGCCCGCATGTCGGTCTTGTGGCGGCCGATCCGAAGACGGTTTCGGCCGGCAACAAGGCAACGGTTTACGTGGTGACCCACGTGGACATCATCCCGCCCGAGCAGTTCCCGCCCTGCAAGCGTCAGGTCAACGAATCCGGTCCGTGCGGTAACGCCATGATCGAGAAGCTTGCCGCCGACAGCCGCAAGCACGCCGGCATGGTGCGCTTCGATGTGCTGACGCAAGCGAACCGGCCCAACCACATGAAGATCGTCGAGATGTGGGAATCGGACAAGGCGCACCACCAGCACACCGTATCGCCGGACGTGAAGAATTTTCGCGATACGCTCTCCGGCATTGCACCGGGCAGCGGCGTCAATCCCAATCCGCTGTTTGTGCTCAATCCTTTGACCGGCAGCCTCTACGACGAGCGCATCTACAAGGGACTTTGATCGAACGAACGGGCGCTTTTTCGCCGACCTGCTCGGTTCAGCCTTCGCCGATCTCCTTCAGGATCTCGGCGGTGTGCTGACCGAGCCGCGGCGCGGCTTGCGCGGAGGCCATCGGCTTGCCGTCCAGCACGATCGGCGGATCGAAGACCTCTACGCCAGCCAGTTTTCGACGTTCAGGCCGCGTACCTGCTTGAACTCCCGAACGTTCGCCGTAACCACCGTGGCGCCGAGCGTTTGAGCATGAGCCGCGATCAAGAGATCGTTGCCACCGATCGGCTTGCCGGCCGCCTCGAGGCTGGCGCGGATTTTGCCGTAAGCGGCATCGGCCGGAACCTCGAACGGCAGAACCTCGATCTCGCCCAGCAGGTCCTCAACGGCTTTTTGCAGCCGCGGCGATCCCGTCTTTGCGCAGCCGTACCGCAGCTCTGCGGCCACGATGACGCTGGTACAGATGTTCTCCTCGCCTGTCCTGGCGATACGCTTTGCGGCCCTGCCTTGGGGGTTCCGGATCAAGTCGGAGATGATGTTGGTGTCGAGCAGGTAGAGGGTCAAAGCATCTTTTCCGGCTTGACGGGCGCGTCGACGATATCGGGGAATTCCTCGTCGAGAGGTTCCATGGACTTGAGCAGTGCCAGCAGGCCGCGCTTGCGCACCGGCTCGATCACCAGACGGTCGCCGTCGCGGTGCATGACCGCCTCATCGCCGGGCAGTTCGAACTCCACGGGAATGCGGACGGCCTGATTGCGGCCGTTCCGGAAAAGCCTGACGTGTCTGGTATCGGGCATGTGCGCTTGCGTTCCCTGGGTGGCATATGCCTCATACATATGCCACCCAGGGTCCCATTATCAAGATCAGGGCCGCTCAACCCTCGCCGATCTCCTTCAGGATCTCGGCGGTGTGCTGGCCGAGCCGTGGTGCGGCTTGCGCGGAGGCCATCGGCTTGCCGTCCAGCACGATCGGGGTGCGGATGCCGGGAATGGTGCCGCCCTTGGCTTGGTCGTCGGGGATGTCCAGCTTCATGCCGCGATATTTCACGTGCGGGTCGTCGAACACATTATCGAGGTTGTTGATCGGCCCTGCGGGCACCCCGACCGCTTCCAGCTTGCCGGCGAGATCCTGCATCTTGAACTTCCTGGTCAGCCCGGAAAGCAGATTGACGATGTCGGCGCGGTTGGCGAGCCGCGACTTGTTGTCGATGTAGTCCGGATGCTTGCCGAGTTCCGGCGCGCCGAGCACGCCGCACAGCTTCTGGTACTGGCTGTCGTTGCCGGTGGCGATGATGATGAAGCCGTCCGCCACCGGAAACACCTGGTACGGCACGATGTTGGGATGCGCGTTGCCGATCCGTGCCGGCACCTTGCCGGAGGCGAGGAAGTTCATGCCCTGGTTGGCCAGCACGCCCACGGTGGTGTCGACCAGCGCGGTGTCGACGTAGCCGCCCTGGCCGGTGCGCTCGCGCCGCTGCAGGGCGGCAAGAATGCCGATCACCGAGTACATCCCGGTCATGATGTCGGACACAGGCACGCCGGCGCGGGTCGGCTCGCCGTCGGCGGTGCCGGTCAGCGACATGAAGCCGCCCATCCCCTGCGCCATCAGGTCATAACCTGCGCGGGTTGCGTAGGGTCCGTCCTGGCCGAAGCCGGTGACCGAGCAGTAGATCAGCCGCGGGCATTCCGGGGCGAGGCTCTTGTAGTCGAGCCCGAACTTGGCGAGACCGCCGACCTTGAAGTTCTCGATCAGCACGTCGGAGCGGGCGGCGAGCTTGCGCACCAGACACTTGCCGTCCTCGGTCTCGAAGTCGCACTCGATCGAACGCTTGCCGCGGTTGGTGGAGTGGAAATACGCGGCGCCGAGGTGGTCGCCGTCCTTGCCTTCGATGAAAGGGGGGCCCCAGGCGCGGGTGTCGTCGCCGGTCCTGGATCGCTCGACCTTGATGACGTCGGCGCCAAGGTCGGCCAGCACCTGCCCGGCCCAGGGCCCGGCCAGGATGCGGGCAAGTTCCAGAACGCGAACTCCGGCCAATGGACCCGGCATGGTTACTCCTTGGGCAACAAAGAAACGGCTTCCGGCGGAACCTCTGGCGCGCCGACGCGGTTTTGTCCAGCATGGCCCGGCCTCCCCGCCGCCGGGCGCATGTCGACCGTAGGGGCCGTGACCATATGAGTTGTCGTTTTCCCTTCAAGTTTTCCGCTAAAATGCCCATCTGAACAGCTTCACGGACACGCTTCACGGCACTCGACCTTCACGGACATTCGGCCAATGAACACCTCCTTCTTCGGCGAGATGCTGTCCAGCATCACCGAGCGCGGCCGCGCGCTGCTGGACATGGCGCGCGACCGCCGCGCCACGCCTGCGTCCCGGTCCGAAGACCTCGCCGAGCTGTGTGAGGAACTGCTGTCCGGCCGTGGTGAGGCATCGGGTGTCGCGCTCGCCGAGGAGATTTTCGCAAAGTATTTCGCGCTGACGGTCGGCCCGCGCATCGCCTTCTTCGAAGCACTGGCGAGCCGGTTCGGCCACGACAAGGCGAGGATCGACGCAGCCATCCTCGACTGGCAGGCAAATCCGACTGACGCCACCGCAGCGGCCGTTCACAGGGCGGCCGAGCCGCGCCGCCAGGAACTGTTCCGCCGCCTCAATCTGGCGCCGGGCGGAACCGCGGCGCTGGTGCGCATGCGCGAGCAGCTTATCGACGCGCTCGGCCATCGCGACGACCTCGTCGCGGTCGACCACGATTTCGTCCACCTGTTCTCGTCGTGGTTCAACCGCGGCTTCCTGGTGCTGCGCAGGATCGACTGGTCGACGCCGGCGATGATCCTGGAGAAGATCATCAAGTACGAAGCGGTGCACCGCATCGGGAGCTGGGAGGACCTTCGCCGCCGCATCGATCCGTCAGACCGGCGCTGCTACGCATTCTTTCATCCGGCCCTGGTCGACGAGCCGCTGATCTTCGTCGAGGTGGCGCTCACGCCCGAGATCCCGGATGCAGTGGCGCCGATCCTGTCGGTCGAGCGCGAGCAGCCCGATCCGGCCCAGATCGGCACCGCGGTGTTCTATTCGATCTCGAACTGCCAGCGCGGACTGACCGGTGTGTCGTTCGGCAACTTCCTGATCAAGCAGGTGGTCCAGGAGATCTGCCGCGAGAATCCGAAGATGCAGACCTTCGTCACGCTCTCGCCGGTACCGGACTTCGCGCGCTGGCTCGGCCGCGAAATGAAGGACGAAAGTTCGGCGGCGATTTCGGCGGAGGACCGCGAGACCCTGAAAGGCCTCGAGCAAGACGGCTGGTGGGAACTGCCGGAGGCGCGCGATCCGTTGCGCGAGCCGTTGTTGCGCGCCGCTGCATGGTACTTCCTGCGTGCCAAGAATCGACGCGGACTGCCGGTCGACTCGGTGGCCCGGTTCCATCTCGGCAACGGTGCGAGGCTGGAACGGATCAACTGGCTCGCCGACGTCACCGAAAGGGGCATCGAGCAGTCGCACGGGCTGATGGTGAACTATCTCTACGATCTCGACGACATCGAGAAGAACCACGAGGCCTACGCCGAACAGCGTGCGGTGGTCGCCTCCAACGCCGTGAAGCGGCTGCAACGCAAGATCGAGCTTGTGCCGGCTGCGTCAGGCGTGCCCGGCGTATTTTAGGCTTTCCCCCGCCGGCCCCGGGCTTCAGGATGGGCCGACGCGAAGACAGGGAAAGACATGGCCGGCAAGGTTTCCGATCAGGCGCTCGACGTGCTGCTGCGCGATGCACGCAGCTATTCCGACTATCGGCCGGAGCCGGTGTCCGGCGAAACGCTGCGGGCGTTGTACGATCTGATGAAATGGGGCCCGACAACCGCGAACTCGCAGCCGCAGCGGGTTGTTTTCATCCGCAGCGAGGAGGCGAAGCAGCGGCTGAGGCCCGCGCTGTCCTCCAGCAACGTGAAGAAGACCATGAGCGCGCCGGTGGTGGCGCTGCTCGCCTACGACATCCGGTTCTACGAGCACCTGCCGCGGCTCTATTCCAACCCGCAGGCGCGGAGCTGGTACGAGACCACGCCCGAGGCGATCCGCACCACGGCGCTGCGCAATGCGTCGCTGCAGGGTGCCTATCTCATCATCGCCGCACGGGCTCTCGGGCTCGACTGCGGCCCGATGTCGGGGTTCAACAACGACAAGGTCGATGCCGAATTCTTTCCGGACGGCCGGTACAAGTCGAATTTCCTGTGCTGCCTCGGTTACGGCGATCCGGCGAACCTGGAGCCGCGGCTCTACCGCTTCGGCTTCGACGAGGTCTGCGAGGTCCTGTAGGCGATTCCCGATCGCGCCCGTCAGCGCGCCGCCAGCCATTTCCCGACGGTGGGCGCCCAGAACACGACGGCCTCGTCCATCGAAATGAAGCGGTGCCCGTCCTCGCCGATCGGCGGCAACAGGTGGTACTCGGCATTGCCGCCTGCCTTGCGAAATGCCTCGACCATGCGCTGCGAGAGCGAGGGTGCGAAGTAGCTGTCGTTTTCCGAGTATAGCCACAGCGTCGGGATGCGCGCGGTAGAACCAAAGCCTTGTGCGGCCGACACCAGCCGGTCGGGCGTGCAATTGTTGTTTGCCTTGCCGCCGACCCGCCCGCCGCGGCCACCCGCGACGTTGATGATGCCCTTCACGGATTTCGGATTGCGGCTTGCCAGCGCCAGCGCACCCCAGCCGCCGGCCGACTGGCCGACCACCACGACGCCGGAGTTCCGGATAAAGCCCTGTGATGTCATGTAATCGATGGCCGACTGGATGCTACCCGCGGCAGCAAGCCCGGCGCTGCGATAGTCCGGATTGTCGCAACGGCCCTGGTTCTCAAGATATGGGCCGCCGGTCTTGCCATGCCCCGGCCGTTGCGGCAGCAGCACGGCATAACCTCGCTCGAGGAACCAGCGGGTTGCGACCCGGTATTGCGGCATCCGGAATTTGGCGCGGGCGTCGGCGTTCTGAACCGAACCATGGTTGATGACTGCGAGGGGATACGGCCCCGCACCTTCGGGCCGCAGCAACGTGGCGCGCATCAGGATGCTCTGCCCATGGTGAGGCAGCAGCCAAAGCTGGCGGCGTCCCTTGCCGCGTTCCGGCCCCTGAGGCCCGGGCCGCCCGGTGTCCGCCTCGCCCTCGTCGTTGCCGGAACTGCCGGATGCTTGCAGCGGCGCAGGCCACCAGGCGAGCAGGGCGGCAAGAACGGCGGCGGTGCAAAGCGCGAAAGGTCTCATGGACGTCGGCCGGGCGGCTGGCGGCGAGCCCGCTATTTCGAAATGCGCAGCTTGCTCAGTTCGCCCGCGATCTTGGTGAAGACTTCGGTGAGTTGGTTCGCCTGAGTGACGTCGAAATAATAGCTCGAGTGGGTGGCACAGTCGCGCAGCAGGCTGGCGTTCCCTTCCAGCATCCGGATCGTGTAGACCTGTATTCCATCCTTCTTGATGTTCTTGCAGATCTGCCGTGTGCGATCGTCGATGTCCTTGGCGTTGGTCGACCAGCGGTTCTGGGTGTTGAGACCGTCGGTCATGAAGATCAGGAATTTTCCGATGTTCTTCGCGGGCGCACTCGCCTGATTCATCGGCTCGTTCTGGCTCAGCGCATGCCAGCCCCAGGCCAGGCCGATCGTCAGGTTGGTCTTCCCGACGGCCTTCATCTTCGACGCCATGCTGCGCAGCAGATTGAAATCGCCGGTCAGCGGCTGCATCGCCGCGAGCTTGCAGTTCACTGCCGGATACCAGGTGTCGGAATTGCCGGTCGGCGTGGTGTCCTGCACATCGTAGGGTTGCGTGCGATCGATCAGGCAGCCGTTCCAGGCGGATATCGTGCCCTTGTTATTGTCGTCGTCGTCCCGGGTGTTGTCGTCGTCGTCACGATGACCGCTCGGACCGCCGTAGCCGCCGTTCTTTGCCAGCAGGCTCCAGTCGATCCAGGGCTTGCCGTTTGCTGCCGTGCCGACGTTGACCTGGTAGTCGAACGGTACGATCGCGACCTTGACGTCACCCGGTTGCGGCGAAGCCTTCTCCAGCGTCGTGAGGAACTTGTCGGTCGCGTTGAGCAGGGCAGTCATCTTGCCCGACGTGGACATGGAGCCGGTGTTGTCGAGCACCAGCGCGACCTCGAGCTTGTTGCCGCCCCATGCCACCGTCGACGACGCATGGACCTTGAGTGTCTTGATCCCGAGCAGCCCCAGGAAATCGGTTTTGACGGTTGCCGAGCTTGCCAGCGTCAGCGTCTTCTTGGCAGCCGAGTAGGTCGGCATGACGTTGACGCCGTTTGCTTCCGGCCGGTTGAGCATGGCCTTGAAATAGCTGTCGGCCTTCTTGGAGATGTCTGTGTTGGAAAGGTTTGCCACCTCCTTGGAAAGCATCAGCGCGGTCGAATCGACCGCGGCCTGCATGGCAACCTTCACCGAATTGGCGTGGCTGTAGTCCACGGCAGCGCCGACGCCGCCGACGACCGGGATGACACCGAGGGTAAACAGAATGGCAACGTTACCGCCCCGGTCGCGGCCATATCGGGTCAATTCCCGGATCAGCGTTCTGCCCAACTCATAAAAAATCATGTTCGCCACCGCCGGCTGAAACGGAGGCGACCCTACATGGCAGCCGTGAAAACCTCGTTAGGTTTGACGCTTAACGGTTGGTTGTGGCGGACGGATTCGCCGCGTTAATGCATCCGGTGGCGCGGCGGCAGCAGCTTTCCGGCCAGCTCCGGCCAGTTTTCCTCGACCAGGAGGCGCATCTCCTCGTCGACCGCAACCACGTCGTTGGCAACCAGGCACTGATAGAGGGCTTCCATTTCGTCGATGTCGAGCACAAGGGCGCTGCGCGAAACCATGACGGCTTTTCCTGACTGCAGTTGATGACTTTGCGACACTGCCGCTCAGGCCTCATCGAGCTTCTGGAAGATTGCGGTGTACTGCAGAATCGGCTGCACGCGCTGCCAGCCTTCATTTGTCTGCAGGGCCACGACCACGATCTGCGTTACGTTCATTTGGCCCCCCGGCGCCTCGACTGACTTGCTTTGTTCGCCGCGCACGAAGGCGATTGCTGCCAGTGCGCAGGCCTGGGGATCCTTGGCTTCGTCGTTGACCTTCTTGACGGCCTGCTCAGGTTCGCTGTCGGTGTTTTGCAGCGCCAGATAGCGCTCGACCTGTGCGGCTGAATTGCAGAACAGCCCGGCACCGATCTCGACATCGAGTTTCGGCGCAGTTTCCGCATCCATGGCCTGCGCCTGTACCGGAACCATCGGAGAAGCAAGCAGCAGTCCACACAGCGCCACACGCGACAACATCGTCATGATTGACCTCCGCATCGGCCCGCCAGAAGCGGCCTTGATCGCCGCGTAATCGCGGCGGCTCTCGCGATACGAACGACTTCGGGCGGCGGTGGTTGCACCGGCAGCGGCGGCTGTGTGTGAATTATTCTTACGGAACGATGGAACCGATCCGGACGTGGGGTGTTTCGGGCCGGAGTCGGAAACGGGATACTAGCCGCGGCCCCGCTTTGCGCGGGTCGGCAGCACCTGGAACTCGATCCAGTTTGCGACTTCGCCAATCCGCAAGCGCTTGTCGAGCACGTTCTTGCTGATGCCGTATCGCCACGCGAGCCGCTTGTTGGTCGGATCGGAATCGAGCACATCGAGATCGCCGGCGAAGATATTGATGTCCGCCTGATCGAGGAAGAAACCTTCGCTGATGAGCCGCTTGCCGATCCGCCGCACAATGGTTGCGACCTCGCGCAGCGGATACTCCGGATGATACTGCACGCCCCACACCGTGGAGCCGTTGCAGCGGATTTCGGCGCTCTGAACATCGGAAACCGCGTTGGTCGACAGCACCGTCATGCCGGGCGCCAGCGTCTCGACCTCGTCGAGGTGCACGGTCGGCGCGTTGAACACGTTGTGCTTGCCGTTGTACATCGGATGCTTGCGGCCTGGATCGGTGAGCGTAATGCTGCGCCCGAAACCGACTTCACGGCCCTTGGGATTCTTGCGAACCACGCCTCCTGCGGCGACGGTCAGCACCTGCAGTCCCCAGCAGCTTCCGAACGCAGGGGTGTTGGATTTCAACACGGCCTTGGCCAGCTCGATCTGCTGGGTGACGGCCGGTCCGCCTTCGTAGACGTGCAGCGACGATCCGGTGATGGCGATCCCGTCGTAGCCCTCCAGCGCCTGGCCGTTCGGCAGGTTCACGCCGGCGTCGGCGGGGAAGCACACGTCGATCACCGCGCTCGGCAGCAGTTCCTGGAGCAGCGATGCGTAGCCGGCGCTCGAAACGACACCTCCCGCAGCGACATGGGCGTCACGGGCTTCCGGGGGATTGCCTTCGAGGACGAGCAGGCGAGGGGCGGGCATTGGCCTTTTGAAGTCCTTGATAGCTCCTTACCGCGATTTCTGGGCGAAGATAAGACCAAGGGTCTGGCCGTTCCGGCGCGGCAGGCGCAATATTGACGCACAGAAGTTAAGGAGACGGTGCACATGGCGTGCCGGCCTGCGTCTCTGGCGGCCGCGGTTGCGGCCGCGGTCACCCTGGCTATTCCCGCGCTGGCACAGCAGCCGGGACCGACGGTTGGCGAGCTCGTGTCCGCCGTGGTCCGCATCAAGGCTTTCATCAATCCGGACGGGCGCTCGGTCGGCAACCTCGGTCGTGAGCGCCAGGGCAGTGGCATCCTGATCGACGACAGCGGTCTGATCCTCACCATCGGCTACGTGATGGTGGAAGCGCACGCGGCCGAGGTGGTGACGAACGAGGGTCGAACGGTTCCCGCCACCGTCGTCGGATACGATCACGACACCGGATTCGGACTGCTGCGCACCATGGATGCGCTCAAGCTCAAGCCGCTGCCGATTGGCTCGGCGGCGCAGCTTAAGGAAGGCGATCCGGTGCTGGTGTCGGGCTTCGGCGGATTCGGCATGGTATCGCCCGTGTACGTCGCAAGTCGGCGCGAGTTTGCCGGAAGCTGGGAGTACATGGTGGACCGGGCCATTTTCACGAGCCCCGTATATCCTTCATGGAGCGGCGCCGCGCTGATCACCCGTGACGGCAAGCTCGCCGGTGTCGGTTCCCTGATTGTCGGCGACGCCAGGGGCGACCATTCCGGCGTGCCGGGCAACATGTTCGTGCCGGTCGACGGGCTGATGCCGATCCTGGGCGACCTGCTCGCAAACGGTCGGGCATCCGGGCCGGGCAAGCCCTGGCTCGGAATTGGAACCAGCGAGCTTGCCGGGCGGCTGATGGTCAACCGGGTCACCGAGGCGAGCCCTGCCGAGAAAGCCGGTATCAGGCGTGGCGATGTCGTGGTGGGCATCGGTGGCGAGGCCACTCCCACGCTGGCCGGCTTCTACCGCAAGCTCTGGTCGCTCGGCGCGGCGGGCGTTTCGGTTCCGCTGGATGTCAGGCAGGGTGGCGAGACCCGGCGCATCGAGGTTCCCTCGGCGCACCGGCTCGATCATCTCCGACTAAAGTCGACGTTCTAGGCGTGAAAACCGTTCACCAAGACGGGTTTGCGGGGCATTTTGGGCTGGAATTGACCTGTTTCAACCCTATATGGTGGGAGCGTGATTTGAGTGCCGTTCATTCAAATTGCTTCCCAGAAGGACGATAAACAGGCCGTGGCCAGGGCGGCCTGTCTTGCTGTTTCGGAGGTTCTATGCGTCCCAATTTTGACTTTCGCGCGCCCGCCGAGCTGTTTCCGAGCCGCGGCCGCAAGACCAATCGCCAGATGGCCTACCGGCGCTTCGACACGGCTGCCGAGGCGATCCGCTTTGCGGTTGAGGAGCTGCCCGATTCGGCTTTGCTCGGCGCCTATCTGCAGGTTGAAGACGCCCGTTTCGACAGTGCTGCCATTCGCCGGCTGTACGGCAGCGAGAAGTTTCCGCTCAAGCGCAAGAAGGCAGCCTGACCTTTTGCGGTTTTCCCGGCGCATTTTGGCCGCGCCGTCTGTCCCTTTGCTCCTTCAATGATTCGCTCAGCGCCCGGCCTTCGCAGCCAGGCGCTGATTGAACCGGTCGAGATCGATGGTGGCGCGGCTGTGGGTGCCGCGTCCGATCTCGTCGTGTTCGTCACGCGCCGAGACGTCGAATTCGATGTGCCGGCCGTCGACCTTGCTGACCTCGGCGGTGGCGGTAACGGTCTGGCCGACCGGTGTGGCCGCCAGATGCCTGACCGCGATGGCAGTGCCGACCGCGCTTTCCCCCGGCTCGAGATAGGGCCGGATCGCGTTCAGTGCAGCGTTCTCCATCAGCAGCACCATCATCGGCGTGGCGAACGTCTCGGGCAGGATTGAATCCTTGAACTTGTTGGCGGTGTGCTCGGGTCGGACGATGAGGCTTGCCGTTCCCCTCGCACCGGGCGGGATATCGCGCATGGCGGACCTTGTTCGGGGTCGTTCGCGGTGCAGGATCGCCCGCGTCCTCTACTTGAGCCTTTGCGCCAACACGCGCAATCCTGCTGACGGCGATTCGGGGCCGGTCGACGGATCCTATGGCGGACTATGACATCGCGATCATCGGCGGCGGCATCAACGGGGCGGGCATCGCGCGCGATGCGGCGGGCCGCGGCCTGCGGGTCTTGCTCGCGGAGCAGAACGATCTGGGCTCCGGCACCTCGTCGGCATCCACCAAGCTGATCCACGGCGGGCTGCGCTATCTGGAGCATCGCTGGTTCCGGCTGGTGCGCGAGGCGCTCACCGAGCGCGAGCGCCTGCTCCGCATCGCGCCGCATATCGTGGCGCCGATGCGTTTCGTTCTGCCGGTGGCGCCGGAGATGCGCGCACCGTGGAAATTGCGGCTTGGGTTGTGGCTGTACGACCGGCTCGGCTCCCGCCGGCTTCTCCCGAAGTCGGAAACGCTCGACCTCACTCACAACGTGGCCGGCCATCCGTTGCGGCGCCGCTTCCGCGCAGGATTCGAGTATTCAGACTGCTGGGTCGACGACGCGCGCCTCGTGGTGCTCAACGCCGTCGATGCAGCCGAGCGTGGCGCCGACATCCGCACCCGCACCCGCGTCACGCGTGTCGAGCGCGGCAGGGATCGCTGGGAACTCGTGATGAGCGCGCAGGGCCATCGACAGGTGGCGACTGCGCGGGTGCTGATCAACGCGGCCGGTCCCTGGGCCGGCATTGTCGCGGAGCACATCATCCGCATGCGGGGCCGGCCGCCGCTGCGGCTGGTGAAGGGCAGCCATATCGTGGTGCGGCAATTGTTCGATCACGGCCGCGGCTACATCTTCCAGAACAGCGACGGCCGCATCGTGTTTGCGCTGCCGTTCGCCGACGGCTTCACGCTGATCGGCACCACGGACCGCGATTTCGACGGCGACGTCGACGCCGCGGCGCCGAATCCCGACGAGATCGACTACCTCTGCGCGGCAGTGTCGGAATATTTCCGCGACAAGGTGGTCCCGGCCGACGTGGTGTGGGCCTTCGCCGGCGTGCGCTCGCTCTACGACGACGGCAGCGGGCGGCCGGAAGATATTTCGCGCGATTTTCACCTCGCGCTGAACGAGCCCCGGCGCGCGCCGCCGCTGCTCACCGTGTTCGGCGGCAAGATCACGACGTACCGCGCGCTGGCAGAAGCTGCGCTCGCCCGGCTGGCACAACATCTCAACGGCTCGGCGCCCTGGACTGCCCGGGCGCCGCTGCCCGGCGGCGACATGCCATGGGATGGCGTGCCCAGCCGAGTCTCCGACGCGGAGCGGCGCTGGCCCTTCCTCGCCGGCTCCGAGGTGCGCCGGATGGTCCGGGCCTACGGCACGCGGCTCGACCGGGTGATTGGAACGGCTCAGGACCGCGATGCCATGGGACCCTGGTTCGGTGAACTGTCTGCGGCGGAGGTTCGCTATCTCATGCAAAACGAGTGGGCGCAGGAGCCGGACGACGTTCTGTGGCGGCGGACCAAGCTGGGATTGCACCTCGACGCGGCGCAGCGGTTCGAACTAACGGGGTTTATGGCCTCGATTGAGCGTGTGCCCGCCCATACAAGCTGAAGCCCGCCCGCAACACCCGGAACTTTTCTCTCCGTCCACAAGGGCGGCGCCTTTTTAACCGGTCGGGTCTGGTGCACCATCGCTGCCCGGGACCGCTGAGATCCCGGGTCGGCAGCGCGTATCCAGGTGTATTTCCAGTTCGAGTTTCCACGTCTGTTGAGACCGGTTCGCGCAGTCTTGCTGGCTGCGACGGCGCTGAGCGCCGTTTCCGGCTCCAGGGCTCACGCCCAGGCCGTTCAGGTCTGGACCGGTAACGCCGACAACGTTTTCGACAATGCGGCCAACTGGACGCTGGGCCCGGTGCCTGGCGCCCTCGATACGGCGCAGTTCGATGGCGTGACCGGCAATGCCAATGCAGTCCGCAATCTGGTGCAAGGTGTCGGCGTCGACGCCAGTGTGAGGCAGATCGATGTCACGTCCGGTGCCGGGGCTTACAGCCTCGACACGTCGGGCAACAGGCTGGACATCGGCCAGACCGTCTCGGGCGGGATTTCCGTCGGGACGGGTGCGTCGTTCACGATCGCCAACACCGGCGGCGGCGTGGTGGCATTCGACAACCAGTCGACGGTCAGCGGCGCTCTGACGATCAACAGTTCCGGCTTCGGCAGCGGAGTCGACTTTCTCAACGGCAGCAATGCCGGTTCTGCCGTGATGACCTTCGGGTTGGGCTCCAACGCGACCTTCAGGCAGAACTCGACTGCAGGAAACGCCAGCATCACCGCCGGAAGCGGTACGCTGGTGTTCTTCTTCAATGACAGCCTGGGTGGCAATTCCACCATCGTCAGCAACGGCTCGTCGCGCTTCGAGTTCACCGACAACGCCAATGCCCAGAACGCCAATATCACCGTCAACGGCGCTTTGGGCGAGTTCCGGTTCTGGGGCGCTTCTTCGGCGGGCAACGCCAACATCACGATCAACAACGGGCTGGTCAGCTTCGGCCAGTCCGCATCGGCGCATACCGCGACTGCGGCCAATGCCAATATCGACGTCGTCGGCGGCGTTCTGACCTTCGAAGGCAATACAACAGCTGGCGATGCGACGATATTCGTGAGCAGCGCCGGAGCAGTGGGCTTCGGCGACAATGCCACCGGCGGCAACGCCCGGTTCGTTCTGGCCAGCGATGGATTCGGCGGCCTGCTCGACTTCTCGGTTTCGGCGGGCGCCGGCGGGCTCGGCATCGTCACTGCAGGCTCGATCGAAGGTGGCGGTTTGATCAGGATCGGCGGTGCGAACGCGCTGTTCCGTGTCGGCGGCAACAACCTGTCGACCGAGTTCAGCGGCGAATTCTGCGAATGCTTTGGGCCCGGCGCGCTGGAGAAGGTCGGCACCGGAACCCTGATCCTGTCGGGCACCAACACCTATACCGGTACCACCACGATCTCCCAGGGCGTGCTGCAGATCGGCAGCGGTGGCACAACAGGCTCGGTTGCCGGCAACATCCTCAACAACAGCGTGCTGGCGATCAATCGCTCGGACAATTTTGATTTTGCGAATAATATTTCCGGGGCCGGCGCGCTCAACCATATCGGCACCGGCATCACGACCCTGACCGGCAACAACATCTACACCGGCGCGACCAACGTCATTTCGGGCACTCTCCAGGCCGGCGGCGTCAACGCCTTCGGCACCGGTAGCGCCGTCACGGTCATTCAGGGCGCTACGCTGTCGCTCAACAACTTCAACCAGACGATCGGTTCGCTCGCGGGCGGTGGTGGTGTTTCGCTCGGCAATGCCGTGCTGACCGCGGGCGATGCCACCGATACGAACTTCTCAGGTGTGATCTCCGGTTCCGGATCGGTGGTCAAGCAGGGCAGTGGCGTGTGGACGCTCACCGGCGCCAACACCTTCACGGGCGGCACCACCGTCAATGCCGGCACGCTGCAACTGGGCGACGGCGGCACCACCGGCTCCGTGCTCGGTCCGATCGTCAACAACAGCATCCTGTCGTTCAACCGCGCCGACAGCTTCACGCTGGCCAACGCAATCACCGGCACAGGCACCGTGCAGTTTGATGGTTTCGGGACCGTCACGATTGCCGACACGCAGAATTACACGGGCACAACTGCCGTCAACGGCGGCGGCCTGATCGTCAACGGTTCGATCGGATCGTCGCAACGGCTGACAATCGCCAACAACACGTTCGTCGGCGGCACCGGCGTGCTGCCCAGCGTGACGGTCAACGGCACGCTGGCGCCGGGCAACTCGATCGGTACCATCACGGTGCAGGGCAATCTGACGATGGGTGCCGGCGGCACCTATGCGGTCGAATTCGACGGCGCGAATTCCGACGTCACCGCGGTCACCGGAGCGGCCGCGCTGGCAGGCCAGGTGCAGGCGCTGCCGGTCGGCGGCAATGCATTGGTGCCGCGCAACTACACGATCCTTTCGGCGGGTGGCGGCATCAGCGGCACCTTCAGCGCAATCGACCGCTCCCTCATTCCTGCGGCATTCGGAGTATCGCTGTCCTATTCTGCGACCGAGGTGACGATGAGCCTGTCGTCGGCGCTGAGCCAGCTTTCCGGCCTCAACCGCAACCAGCGTGCGATCGGAACTGGCATCGACGCCAGTCTGAACGCGGGTGCCGCGCTCAATTCCGGCTTTGTCACTCTGCTCAATCTCCCCGGCGCTGCGCTGCCCGGCGCGCTGACCCAGCTTTCCGGCGAGGTGGCGACCGGCGCGCCGCGGGCGGGTTTCCAGATCATGGACCAGTATCTGGCGCTGCTGCTCAACCCGTTTGCGGAGGGACGAAGCGGCGGCGCGTTCGGTCCCGCTTCGGCGGGGCCGATGGTGCGCGAATTCGCGGATGCCTATGCGGCGGGGATGCCCACCAAGGCCTCGCCCCTGGTCATGCCGCAGCGGTGGTCCGTCTGGGGCGCGGCGTATGGCGCGGCAAACCGCACCGACGGCGAACCGGTGGCGATCGGCTCCCACGATATCGATCCCCGCGGCTACGGATTCGCGGCCGGTGCGGACTACCGTCCGGCACCCGGCACACTGCTCGGGTTTTCGCTGGCCGGCGGCGGCACGTCATGGTCGTTGTCCGGCGGGCTTGGCAGCGGCAAGACCGATGTGTTCCAGACGGGTGCCTACGGATCGCGGCAATTCGGCGCAGCGTATGTCTCCGCCGCGCTGGCCTACGCCTGGCACGACGGCACCACCGATCGCACCGTGACAGTCGCCAGCAGCGACATGCTTCGCGGCGAATTTCGTGCGGACAGTTTCGGCGGCCGGATCGAAGGCGGCTATCGGTTCGGCATCGGCCCGAGCGGCTCCGGTCTGACGCCCTATGCTGCCTTGCAGGGCCAATCGTTCCGGACCTCCGGGTTTGGTGAGACGGTCCGGGCCGGTTCGGCACAATTCGCGCTGAATTACGGCGATCAGACATCGACCGCGGTGCGAACCGAACTGGGCGCCTGGGCCGATGGCCGGTTCGGACTGGCCAACGGCAATGCGCTGGCGCTGCGTGGACGCCTGGCCTGGGCGCATGACGAGGTGACAGGCGCTCGCATCGGAGCCGTCTTCCAGGCCCTGCCGGGCTCCGCCTTCACCGTTCTGGGCGCCGAAGCGCCCTCGAACCTTGCGCTGGTGACGGCGGGTGCCGAGCTTCGGCTGCGCAACGGCGTGTCGGTCGGCGCGAAGTTCGAGGGCGAGTTTGCCAGCCGCTCCCGGACCTATGGCGGGGCAGGAACCGTGCGATACGCCTGGTAACGCGGGCGCACCCGGCTTCACACCGATTTCGGCACCTCCCGGCAGCCCTTCCGCCGTAAACCTTTTATCAACGATGTCGGCAAATGTGCCCGCCGCAATCGGTCCGATTCAGCGGTCCGCAATCGGTTGCTGCATAGGTAGAAGGGGCCGGCAGAGGCCCTGCCGGTCTGTGGCGGGTATCATGCACGTCAACGTACCGAAGCCCCTGGACAGCCGCCTGCCTATGACGCGGGTGCTGGTCGTCGACGACGACCACTACATGCGCAAGGTGGTGCGCGCGATGCTGACCGCCATGGGCGTGCGGAATATCCAGGAGGCGGGCGACGGCGAGACGGGACTCAAGGCGATCGGCGAGTTCAACCCGGACGTCGTGATCGTCGACTGGGAAATGCCGGGAGTGGATGGCGTGGAGTTCATCCGCACGGTGCGCTCGCCCGGTGAATTCCCCAAGCCCGATGTGCCCATCATTCTTCTGACCGGGCATGCCGACCGCTGGCGCGTCATTGAGGCGGCGCGGATCGGCGTCCACGAGTATCTGTTGAAGCCCGTGTCCACGAAGGCGCTGATGGACCGCCTTGCTGCCGTCCTGCTCAAGCCGCGCCAGATGGTCCAGATCGACGGTTACTACGGTCCCGCACCCCGCAAGATGTTCGTCATCCAGGACGAGCCCCCGCAGGACGACGACGTTCTGCTCCTCAAGTAAATCACGAGCCTGTTGAGCCGCAGCGCCGCCGCGACTATAGCGTGGCGCAAATGATGGACTCGTATACCGACACCGGGGTGGGCCGGCGTGGTGCTTTTGCGCCGTGGCTCGATCCATCGAAGCGGCCGCTGGTGCGCTTCGATGCGGTCAGCAAGCGCTTCGGCCCGGTGGCGGCAGTCGACCGGCTGTCTCTCGATATCCACGAGCATGAGTTTTTCGCGCTGCTGGGGCCGTCGGGATGCGGCAAGTCCACGCTGCTCCGGATGCTGGCCGGGTTCGAGCGGCCGGACGAGGGGCGCATCCTGCTCGACGGCGAAGACATCGCGGACCGGCCGCCGCACCGGCGGCCGGTCAACATGATGTTCCAGAGCTACGCGCTGTTTCCGCACCTGACCGTCGCCGGAAACATCGCGTTCGGCCTGCGGCAGGAGAGCCTGCCCCGCACGGAGATCGACGCCAGGATCGGCGAGATGCTGCGGCTCGTGCAGCTCGACGGTTTCGGCGAGCGCAAGCCGCACCAACTGTCCGGTGGGCAGCGCCAGCGGGTCGCACTGGCGCGTGCGCTGGCCAAGCGTCCCCGTGTGCTGCTGCTCGACGAGCCGCTCTCGGCGCTCGACCGCAAGCTCCGGGAGGACACCCGGTTCGAGCTGATGGAGCTGCAGCACCGGCTCGGGCTGACCTTCGTCATGGTGACGCACGACCAGGACGAGGCCATGGCCATGTCGACCCGGATCGGCGTCATGAACGCGGGCAGGCTGGTTCAGGTCGCCACGCCCGCCGAGATTTACGAGCGTCCCAACTCGCGATGGGTCGCCGGCTTCGTCGGCGACGTGAACCTGATCGAG
>CAZGSW010000038.1:20753-24590 GCA_964528635.1 uncultured Rhodoplanes sp.
TACAGGATCAGGCTCGACGGCGGGCTGGTGCTCAAGGTGACGGCCGCCAACCGGACGCGAGGGGCGGCGCCTGCCGCGCGGGACGATCGCATCGGTGTCAGCTTCGCGCCGGACGATGCCGTGGTGCTGACGCGATGAACGCGCGGTCTCGCCCGGGCGGCCGCGGCCGGCGGCTGGTGGTGCTGATACCGGCGCTGTGGCTGACGCTGTTCTTCCTTGTGCCGTTTGCGATCGTGCTCAAGATCAGCCTGTCGCAGACCGCCGTGGCGCAGCCGCCCTACATCCCGGTGCTGGACCTGTCGGCGGGCTGGCAGGGGTTTCTCGATTTTGTCTCGCAACTTGTCGCCGACAACTACGCGCTGCTGGCTTCCGACAGCCTCTACGTCAGTTCGTATCTCCGCAGCCTGCAGATAGCCGCCACCTCGACGCTGATACTGCTCGCGATCGGCTATCCGATCGCCTACGGCATGGCCCGCGCGCCGCGCCGCGTCCAGCTCGTTCTGGTCGCCGCGGTTGTGCTGCCGTTTCTGACGGCGTTCCTGATCCGCATCTACGCCTGGGTGAACATCCTGCAGCGCGAGGGGCTGCTCAACGACGCGCTGCTGTTGCTCGGCGTGATCCGGGAGCCTGTGGTCTGGCTGTCGACCGACACCGCGATCTACATCGGTATCGTCTATTCGTATCTGCCGTTCATGGTGCTGCCGCTCTACGCCAGCCTGGAGAAGATGGACGACTCGCTGCTCGAGGCGGCGGCCGACCTCGGCTGTCCGCGCTGGAAGGCGTTCTGGCTGATCACGGTGCCGCTGTCGCTGCCGGGTGTGGTGGCCGGCGCTCTGCTGTGCTTCATCCCGATCGCCGGCGAGTTCGTCATCCCGGACCTGCTCGGCGGTTCGGATTCGCTGATGATCGGCCAGACGCTGTGGGCAGAGTTCTTCTCCAACAAGGACTGGCCGGTGGCGTCGGCGATGGCGGTGCTGCTGCTGTTTCTGCTGCTTCTGCCCATTCTGCTCTATCAATCCCTGCAGATGCGCGAACTGGACCGGGCCGGCCGCTGATGCGCAGAAATCTCTCGTATTTCAATATTACCGCCGTCGCGCTCGGCCTGGCGTTTCTGTACCTGCCGATTCTGATTCTCGTGATCTATTCGTTCAACGACTCACGTCTCGTCACCGTCTGGGGCGGCTGGTCGTTGCGCTGGTACGTGGCCCTGCTGAACGACAGCGCCATGCTGGAGGCAGCCTGGACCAGTCTTCGCGTCGCATTTCTGTCGGCCACCGCAGCGACGGTGCTGGGCACGCTGGCGGCGGTCGCGCTGGTGCGGGGAGGGCGCTTCCGCGGGCGGCTGTCTTTCTCCGGAATGGTCTATGCGCCGCTGGTGATGCCGGAGATCATCACCGGGCTCGCGCTGCTGCTGCTGTTCGTCGCGGTGGGCGTCGAGCGCGGCTTCTGGACCGTTACGCTGGCCCACGCCACGGTCACGATGTGTTTCGTGACCGTGGTCGTGCAGTCGCGGCTGCTCGGCTTCGACCGCAGTCTCGAAGAGGCCGCCATGGATCTCGGCTGTCCGCCGCTCAAGGCGTTTCTCACCGTCACCCTGCCGCTGATCTTTCCCGCGGTGGCATCCGGCTGGATGCTGGCCTTTACGCTATCGCTGGACGATCTGGTGATCGCGAGCTTTACCACCGGGCCCGGCTCGGTAACGCTGCCGATCCGCATTTATTCGGAGGTGCGGATGGGCGTGAAGCCGGAGATCAACGCCATCAGCACGATCATGATCGGGCTGGTCGCGATCGGTGTCGCCGCCGCCGCGCTGATTGGGAAACGGGGAGAAATGTCCCGTGCTCGAAAAGCGGGATAGCGGAAGCCCGATCGTTGCCGCGTAGCGTTATTGCGCGGGCCGGGCGGCGGCCGGAGGCGATGACGGCGCGCTGCCGGTCAGCCGTTCGATGGCAGACCGCACGGTGTCGCGGGTGCTGCGGTTCTTGACCGCCTCGAACAACGGAGATGCCACCGGAGACCGCAGGATCAGCATCTGCGTATCCGGCAGGATGATCGGGTCTTCCCACGGGCCCTGTATGACAAACGGCAGCTCGAAAGAAGGCGGAGCCTCGGCCGACGCCGTCGACAGAAGGGCGGCGGTGCCGCGCAGGTCGAATTCGCGAGTGGGGATCGACGACGTGCCGGCCAGCGCCAGGCGCACGCGCGGACTTTCGATCCGCATCTCTTCCACCGTCGCCTGGCCCTGTGCGATCTTGAGGGAGCCGTTGAGGCTCTCGTAGGGGGTGCGGCCGCCGCGGAAATCGCTGGTGCCCGATAGCGGCCGCCGCTCCAGACGGCGCAGCAACTGTTCGACGTTGATGCCCGTCAGGGCGCCCTGCTGACTCATCAGGCTTGCGCTGCCGTTGAGGCCGCGGGTCAGCGCCAGCACGCTGGTGCCAGTCGACTCGATATTGAATCCCAGATTGCCGCGACCCTCGATCCTGCGGAAGCTGAACAGCTCGTTCAGGCAGTGCTCCAGGTCGACATCGACGAAATTGACCTGCGACTTCAGCTCGGCACCGTGCGGCGTGGCCGCCAGCCCGAGCGAACCCTTGAGCACGCCGCCGAACGCCTGCGCTTCGCCGATGGTGGCGCTGAACCGGCCGCCGCGCAGATTGAGCGCCACCGCGGTCCGGCCGAGCTTCATCTGGGACAATGCGATGCGTGCAGCCGACAGCCGCAGGTCGAGGTCGAAGCCGTTCAGCCCGTCGAGCGTCAGCGGGACGCGGTCCCAGTCGCGCTGGTTGCTGGTCAGGAAACGAACCGTCGAAATATATGGGGTGAGATTGAGGTCGTTAGCCGCCAGGGTGCCTTGCAAGGTCTGCCGGCCGTCGGTGGCAAAGGTCAGCACGCCCTCGGCGACGTTGCCGTCGAGTTCCACGTTGACCGTGGACATCGCGATCTTGCCGCCGGTGACGTTGGTCTGCGCCTTGAGCGAGAACCTTCCGAAGCCCCCACCGGTCAGCGGCTTCAGGCCCGCCCAGCGCAGCGTATCGCGCAGCGAGGGCGCATCGGCTGCAATCGTGCCGTCAATCTTCAGCGTCGGCCGCGAACTGATCGAGCCTTCGAACACCACCTTGAGCGGCGTGCCGTTGAGCCGCACCTTCACTCCGGTGCGGTCGCCGACGAGGGCCGCGCCAAAGTCGGTCAGCGAAACCGTGGCGTCGACGGGTTCGCCCTTCCAGGAAAATCGGCCGGTGGCGGCAAAGCTGCTGGAAATGGACGGCCACGCAAGCGACAGCTCGACCTTCTCCAGTTCCTCCTTGATTCCCCGCGAGTCGTCGCTCACCACGATGGTGCCGTCCGTCACCTTGATCTCGGAGAACGAGGTGGCAATGTCCTGGCGGTCGGATTTCGGGTTGAAGGCGCGGGCCAGCGTGCCGATCAGGCCCGACCAGTTGGAACGGCCGTTCGCGTCCACCTCGATCTTGATGCGCGGCCGCACCAGCGCGACATCGGCGATTTCGATGCGGCCCGCAAACAGGGGGAAGAACCGCAGCGTTGCGATCAGACGGTCGGCTGACAACGCGGGTTCGCCATCGTCGCCCAGCGTGACATTTCTGAAACTGATGGCGCCATTCGGGAACAGCGAGACCTCGGCTTCGCCGCGCAGCGACACGTCGAGCCCGGTGACGTGGCGAATCTCGCCCTTGACCGCTTCCCGGACCTTGTCCGCCGGAGTCATCAGAGCCAGCGTGGCCAATGCGGCGATTGCAACCAGAACGACCGCGATGGTCGCGATACCGAGACGTTTGAAGCCGGTGGTCGCGGTCACTTGAAGTCCATTGGGTCGGCGAG
>CAZGSW010000039.1:0-24159 GCA_964528635.1 uncultured Rhodoplanes sp.
CGTGCCGAAGCGCATCTTCTCGCACGGCTTCCTGTTCAACCGCGGCGAGAAGATGTCGAAATCGGTAGGCAACGTGGTCGATCCGTTCGACATGACGGATGCGTACGGCGTCGACCAGTTCCGCTATTTCTTCCTGCGCGAGGTGCCCTTCGGACAGGACGGCAGCTACAGTCACGAGGCCATCGTCAACCGCATCAACGCAGACCTGGCCAACGATCTGGGCAACCTGGCGCAACGCTCGCTGACGATGATCGGCAAGCAACTCGGCGGCACGCTGCCGACGCCCGGAGCGTTCAGCGATGCGGACAAGACAATTCTCGCTGCCGCCGACGACATGATCGGCGCCGCGCGCGAGCACATGAAGACGCAGCAGCTCCACCAGGTCCTGAACACGGTGTGGGCCGTGGTCGCCGACGCCAATCGCTATTTCGCGGGTGAGGCCCCGTGGGCGCTGGCAAAAACCAATCCTGCGAAACAGGGGACGGTGCTCTACGTCACAGCGGAGGTGATCCGGCAGGTCGCGATCCTGTGCCAGCCGTTCATGCCGGACTCGGCGGCGAAACTGCTCGACCTGCTCGGTGTGCCTGTCGGTGAGCGCGACTTCTCGATGCTGGGCGGTGCGCGCCGTCTGGCGCCGGGAACCGCTCTGCCCGCGCCCGCGCCGGTGTTCCCGCGCTATGTCGAACCGGCTCCGCCCGCCTGATCGCGCGCTCCGGCGTGGATTCGGGAATCCGGGATACCGGATTGACCTTGCCGCCGATCGCGCCGATATCGCAGGGTGTCCGGGCGAAGCCATTAACACGCTGATGAACTGTGCATGCTGATCGATTCCCACTGCCATCTCGATTTTCCCGACTTCGCCCCCGACCTTGACGGCGTGGTGGCGCGCGCCCGCGCCGCCGGCGTCGGACGCATGGTCACGATCTCGACGCGGGTGCGAAAGCTCGACGCCCTGCTTGCGATTGCCGAACGCTATACGGATGTATGCTGCTCAGTTGGCACGCATCCCCATCATGCGCACGAAGAGCTCGATATCTCGGCCGCCGACCTGGCGGGGTTCGCCGCCCATCCCAAGGTTGTCGCCATCGGAGAGGCCGGCCTCGACTATCACTACGACAACAGCCCGCGCGATGCCCAGGAGCGGGGCTTCCGTACGTATATCGCGGCCGCACGCCAGACCGGATTGCCGCTGGTGATCCACTCGCGTGAGGCGGATGCCGACATGGAAGCGATCCTGCGCGAGGAAATGCGGAAGGGCCCATTCAAGGCTGTGCTGCACTGTTTCACCGGCAGCCGGGAGCTGGCCTTCGCTGGTATCGAACTCGGGTTGTTCGTGTCGTTCACCGGTATTCTCACATTCAAGAAATCGGATGAGTTGCGGGCCATCGCTGCGGCGCTGCCGGCCGATCGCATCCTGGTCGAAACGGATTCGCCCTATCTTGCCCCAGGCAAATACCGCGGCAAGCGTTGCGAGCCGGCCTATGTGGTGGAGACCGCCCGGATGCTGGCCGAAGTGCGCGGCATCAGCCCGGAAGAGGCCGCGGCGATCACCACGGGGAACTTCTTCCGGCTGTTCTCCAAGGTTCCGCGGCCGGCCGCGGCGGACGCGGCATGACGCTGAAATTCACAATTCTGGGGTGTGGCTCCTCGATGGGTGTCCCACGGCCGGCGCTAGGCTGGGGCGCCTGCGATCCAAGCAACCCGAAAAACCGCCGCCGCCGCACCTCGCTGCTGGTCGAGCGCGCGGGGCCTGCGGGGATCACCCGGGTGCTGATCGACACCTCGCCCGATCTGCGCGAGCAGTTGCTGGATGCCGGTGTGGACTGGCTGGATGGCGTGTTTTTCACTCACGGCCACGCCGATCACACCCACGGCATTGATGATCTGCGCGCGCTGTTCGTGCATCGCCGCAAGCGGATCGACGCCTATCTCGACGAGCCGACCTCGCGGGACGTCATGGGCCGCTTCCGGTACTGCTTCGAGAAGCCGCCCGGCAGCGACTACCCGCCAATCGCCACCGAGCATCGCATTCAGCCGGGGGTGCCGGTCACCGTTACCGGGGAAGGGGGCCCGATCGAGGCCCTGCCCATCCTGCAGCGGCATGGCGATATCCCGTCGCTCGGGTTCCGGTTTGGCGGCCTGGCCTACTCGTGCGACCTGATCGACGTGCCCGGTCAAAGCGTGCCGGCGCTCGCGGACCTCGATGTGTGGATCGTCGACGCGCTGCGCTATACGCCGCACCCCAGTCACTTCAGCCTGTCGGACGCCTTGCGGTGGATCGAGCGGCTGAAGCCGCGCCGTGCCATTCTGACCAACCTGCATTCGGACCTGGACTACCAGGTGCTGTGCGCCGAGTTGCCGGAGGGTGTTGAACCGGCGTTCGATGGCCTGCAGATATGCTTGGAAGCAGGTTGAAGAATCTCATGCGCAATATTGGATTATGTAGGCAAACTATTGATTTTAAATAATATAATCCGCTTATTCGGGCCTATTGGAAATATTCCATAATATGTCTTATGCGAATGTGGATCACTTGGTTCCCTTGTCGGGAACCGGTGCAGCCAGTTTGCATTGGAATAGCGTGACCGGCGTTCCCGCCGGCCCCCAGTTTGATCCCAGCCCATTGTAAGGAGCCGCCGTGAGCAAAGTCACCAAACTCAAGCCCCGCACCAAACCCGCTGCCGCGCTCGACACGCCGACTGACCTGGCGCAGGAGGCCGTCAAGGCCGTCTCCGATGCCCTGAACACGATCCTGGCCGACAGCTATGCGCTGTATCTGAAGACCAAGAACTTCCACTGGCACGTCAGTGGTCCGCATTTCCGCGACTACCATCTGCTGTTCGACGAGCAGGCCGCCGCCATTCTGGCCAACACGGACGACGTGGCCGAGCGCGTCCGCAAGATCGGCGGCACGACGTTGCGGTCGATCGGACATATCTCGAAGCTGCAGACTGTCGAAGACAACGACGAAGATTTCGTCACTGCGACCGATATGCTTCGGGAACTGGTGAACGACCACAAGAAGATCGTCAGGTTCATGCGCGAAGCCCACGAAGTCTGCGACGAGCATGAGGACATTGCCACCGCGAGCCTGATCGAGAACTGGATCGACGAGGCCGAGAAAAGGCTGTGGTTCCTGTTCGAGGCGAGCCGGTCAGCCGACCAGAACGGACGCTGAACTGTGAAGCAAGCACATCGTGTTGAGATGGGCGCCGCCTGTGGATTGCTGCCGCAGGCGGCCCTCTCGTTGCCTCCTGCCCTGCCGGCTTTGCTACCGTGTTCCCGGTTTGGAGGCAGCGGATGGAGCCGTCCCGAGACATATTCCGGCTGCTGGAGATCATGGCAGCGCTGCGGACGCCGGGCAGCGGATGTCCGTGGGACCTGGAGCAGACCTTCGAGACCATCGCGCCCTACACCCTGGAGGAGGCCTACGAGGTCGCCGACGCGATTGCTCGCGGCAATCTAACCGATCTTCGCGAGGAACTCGGCGATCTGCTGCTCCAGGTCGTATTCCATGCCCGCATGGCCGAGGAACAGGGCGCATTCGATTTCGGCGGCGTCACACAGGCGATCACCGAGAAGCTGATCCGCAGGCATCCGCATGTTTTCGGCGATGCCAAGGGGGCGACGCCGGACGAAGTCAAGGTGCTCTGGGACCGCATCAAGGCGGAAGAAAAGGCAGGACGGGCTCCGGAGCCCGGTGAGGCGAATGCACTTGCGGGAGTTCCCCTCGCCCTGCCCGCGCTGACGCGTGCGCTGAAGCTGCAATCGAAGGCGGGCAAGGTCGGCTTTGACTGGAACGACCCGCTGGCCGTTCTCGCCAAGATCCGGGAGGAAGCCGACGAGATCGAAGCGGAGATTGTGCGGGGCAAAGCGGACGATGCAGCGGCCGAGGTCGGCGATCTTCTGTTTGCTGTGGTCAATCTGGCGCGACACTTCAAGGCCGATCCGGAAACCCTGTTGCGGGCCACCAACCTCAAGTTCGAGCGCCGGTTTGCAGCCATCGAGCGTGCGCTGGCGGCGCGCGGAAAACGCCCCGAGGATTCCTCGCTGGTGGAGATGGACGCGCTGTGGGACGCCGCCAAGGCGGCGGAGAAATAGGTTCAGCCGGTTTTCAGGCTGCCGCCAAATCTCGCCTGTACGGCAGCCAATTTGGCCGGATCGACGCGGACGGTCATGGCAAGCTGATTGTTGGCGGTCAGCAGCTTCTCCATCACCTCGGTGTGGCGGTGCAGCCAGCTCACCCCCGCTCCGTCGGCCGGGTCGATCAGCAGTTCGAGCAACGTCCGGCGTGCGCCGAGCCTTGCCTCGATGGTCTCAGCAAGCTGGCCGATCCCCTGCCCGGTCAGCGCAGAGACGAGTACCGGCTTTTGGCTGGCGGGCCTGCGCTCGGCAGCGTTCTCAAGCGCTCGCACCTCGTCGGCCGGGAGCCGGTCGATCTTGTTCCATACCTCGACGATACGGCCGTCCGCTTCGATCTCTATACCGAGTTCGGTCAGGACCTGCTCGACATCCCGCGCCTGTGCGTCGCTGTCCGGGTGGGAGGCATCGCGCACATGCAGGATGACGTCGGCTTCGATGACCTCCTCCAGCGTGGCGCGGAATGCCGCAACCAGCATGGTCGGAAGTTCGGAAATGAACCCGACCGTGTCCGACACGATCACCTTCAGCCCGGACGGCAGCGCGATCGCGCGCAGCGTGGGATCGAGGGTCGCGAACAGCATGTCGGCTTGCAGGACACGCGCATTGGTTAGCCGGTTGAAGAGCGTCGATTTGCCGGCATTGGTGTAGCCGACCAGCGCCACGATCGGATACGGCACGCGGGCGCGGCTTGCGCGATGCAGTTTGCGCCGTTTCTTGACCTTCTCCAATTCGGTCTCGATGCGCACGATCCGCTCGCCGATCAGGCGCCGGTCGATCTCGAGCTGCGACTCGCCGGGGCCGCCGAGGAATCCGAACCCGCCACGCTGCCGTTCAAGATGGGTCCACGACCGCACCAGCCGGGTGCGCTGGTAGCTGAGATGAGCCAACTCAACCTGCAGGGTGCCTTCCTTGGTCCGCGCGCGCCGCCCGAAAATTTCCAGGATAAGACCGGTGCGATCCAGCACCTTTGCGCCCCAGGCCTTCTCGAGGTTGCGTTGCTGCACGGGTGAGAGCGCGCAATCGACCACCACGATGCCCGCGCCGAGACTTTTGACCAGGCCGGCAATCTCGTCGACCTTGCCCTTACCGATGTAGGTTGCTGGCCTGATCTCGGCGATCTGTACGATGCCGCTGTGCACGATATCGAGATCAATTGCCTGGGCGAGGCCGATCGCTTCCTCAAGGCGCGCGGCTGGCGTCCGCGCCGATTTGTCGGGCGGCACGCCACGAGCAGGCGCGGGCCGCCGATAGGGGCCGACCACGATCGCCTGTCCAGTCCCCGAGCCGGACGGGCTCGTAAGGCCGGTATCGGCTTCGCGGCTTCGCGGCTCCAACTAGACCTTTTCCGTCGCAGGCGCGTCTTCGGCGCCTTCGAACAGCTGGATCGGATGTCCAGGCATGATGGTCGAGATCGCATGCTTGTAAACAAGCTGCGAGTGTCCGTCCCGGCGCAGTAGAACGCAGAAATTATCGAACCAGGTCACCACACCCTGAAGCTTGACCCCGTTCACCAGGAAGATGGTGAGAGGTACCTTGCTTTTACGGACGTGATTGAGAAACGTGTCTTGCAAGTTTTGAGCGCGCTCGGCTGCCATTGCCGTGATCCGTTTTTGCTCGCGGACCCCTGCCGCGAGGTGTTGTTCTCAAGCCGCCGGCGTTCTTCGCATTATGCCGGGCCGACTTGGGGCCGCGCCATTAGATGGCAGCGCTCGGGGTGGCGCAAGCACAAGATGGCGGCGAATACGGCGAAAAACGCCGCATATCCCGGCATCCCCGCCAAAGCCCCGCACAAACCCTGGTGGAGTCAGGCGATTTCCGCATGTCTGTGGTAGTCGCGGCGCAGCGCCGTGGCGATCAGGCCCGGCGCTCCGTTGCCCACCGGACGTCCATCGATTCGCACCACCGGAAGCACGAGCTGGCTTGCGGAGGTAATAAAGGCCTCCCGTGCTGCCAGCGCCTCTTCGACCGAAAACGGCCGTTCTTCCAACGTGATACCGTGATTTTGCAGCATGCCAAGAACCACGGTGCGGGTGATGCCTTTGAGGATCGCGCGATCCGCCTGGCGAGTCACCAGCCGCCCGTCGCGGGTCACGATCCACGCATTGCTCGAGGACCCCTCTGTAACGAGACCCTCGCCGTCGACAAACCAGGCTTCGCGGGCGCCCTGCTCCCGTGCTGTCTGCTTGGCCATCACGTTGGGCAGGAGCGACACCGACTTGATGTCCACGCGTGCCCATCGGTTATCGGGCAGTGTCACCACGGCTATCCCCTCGACGGCCAGCTTGTCAGCCCCGGCAAGGTCGAGGTTGCGCGCCGTTACCACCACCGCCGGCCTGGTTCCGGCGGGGGGAAACGCGTGATCACGGCGCCAGACACCGCGGGTGATCTGCAGATATACGATACCCCATCGCACGCGGTTGCGCCGCACGGTCTCCCGCATCACCATGCCGAGCGCGGCAAGCGGCATCGGCATCGGGATGCGCAATTCGCCAAGCGAACGCATCAGGCGTTCGAGATGCCTGCGTTCGTCGACCAGCCGGCCGTCCACGACCTCACAGACCTCGTAGACTCCGTCGGAGAACTGGTAGCCGCGATCCTCGACGTTGACGCAGGCTTCGCGCAGCGGAACATAACGGCCGTTGACATAGGCGATGCGCGACATCCATGCCCCCTGCTAGCCGATCCCGAGCGCCTTGAGCTTGCGGTGCAGCGCGGAGCGCTCCATGCCGACGAACTCGGCGGTGCGCGAGATATTGCCGCCGAACCTGCTGATCTGGGCGAGCAGGTATTCGCGTTCGAAAAGCTCCCTCGCCTCCCGCAACGGCAGCCCCATCAGTTGCTCGCCACCATTACCGTTGGGCATCGATGGCACCATCGAACCCACGTCTTGCGGCAGCATGCTGGCGGTGATGGTTGCGTTCGGATCGCCGCCGGCGAGGATCATCAGTCGCTCGACGTTGTTTCGCAACTGGCGGATGTTGCCCGGCCAGTCGTGCGACTGCAGCACCGCCATGGCGTCATCGCCGATCTTGCGTTGCGGCAGCCCGGTGGAGTGTGAGATCTGCTCCATGAAGTAGATCACGAGGTCCGGGATGTCCTCGCGGCGCTCGGCCAACGGTGGTACGCGGACCGGGACCACCGACAGGCGGTGATAGAGGTCCTCGCGAAAGCGACCCCCAGCGATCTCCGCCTCGATGTTGCGCCCGGTCGAGGACACGATACGGACGTCGACGGCAACCTTGTTGGTGCCGTTGACGCGCTGGAATGTCTGGTCGACCAGCACGCGCAGGATCTTGTTCTGGGTCTCGCGTGGCATGTCGGCGATTTCGTCGATGAAGAGCGTGCCACCGTGTGCCTCTTCAAGCGCGCCGACCTTGCCGGGCTGTGAGCCGTTGCTCTGCTCGATCCCGAACAACTCGGGTTCCATGCGATCGGGCGTCATCGCCGCGGCGTTGATCACGACGAATGGGCCGTTCGAGCGGGCTGAGGACTGGTGAATGGTGCGTGCGGCAAGTTCCTTGCCGGCGCCGGACGGGCCGACGATCAGTATCCGGCTGTTGGTTGGCGCAATCTTCTCGATAGTCTGGCGCAGCGCGTTTACCGTGGGTGAGCGGCCGACGATGTTGGAGGGCAGCGGTCCCAGCGCCTTGAGCTCCTTCACCTCACGGCGCAGGCGCGAGGTTTCGAGCGCGCGGTCCGCCACAAGGATCAGGCGGTCTGCCTTGAACGGCTTCTCGATGAAGTCATAAGCCCCCTGCTTTATGGCGGCCACTGCCGTTTCGATGTTGCCGTGACCGGAGATCATCACCACCGGAAGATCGGGATGCTGCTCCTTGACGGCGCTGAGGAGCTGCAGGCCGTCGAGCTTGCTGCCCTGCAGCCAGATATCGAGGAACACCAGGTTGGGGCGTCGCCCCGCAATCGATGCAAGCGCGCTGTCGCTGTCGCGTGCAGTGCGCGTGGTATAGCCCTCGTCCTCCAGCAACCCGGACACGAGTTCGCAGATGTCGGCTTCGTCGTCGACGATCAGAATGTCGGCCGCCATGACTAGTTGTCACCCATCTTTTCGGTCCCGGGGCGTTCGGCGTTCTTCGGTTTTGTGGAAGTTCGCGCTGGTTCGGCCACTGGTTCGGCCGCGAACCTGAGCCTCACCCAGGCGCCCTCCTGACCGGGAAATTTGTCGGCAGCGTCCCGCAATTCGATCACGCCGCCGTGCTCCTCGAGAATTCTGCCGACGATCGCAAGGCCGAGGCCGGTGCCCTTCTCGCGGGTCGTGACGTACGGTTCGAGCAGGCGGTTGCGGTTTTCCTTGGGCAGGCCGATGCCGTTGTCGACGACATCGATGAGAATGTCGCCGCCGTTGCGCGATGCCATGACGCGGATTCGGCCCTTGTCGCGCGCACCGGGCGGTACGGCGTTCACTGCCTCGGTGGCGTTCTTGATGATGTTGGTCAGACCCTGTGAAATCATGCGGGGGTCGAAGCGTGCCCGCATGGGATCCTCGGCGAGATCGAGGTCGATCTCGATGTCGGCGTTTCCGACACGCATCAGGAACACGACCTGACGTACGGTGTCTGCGACATCCTGCGCCTCCATGACCGGCTTCGGCATGCGGGCGAACTTGGAGAACTCGTCGACCATCCGCTTGATGTCGTCGACCTGGCGGATGATCGTATCGGTGCACTGCTGAAACACGGCCGGATCGTCGGTGATGTTCCGCCCGTACTTGCGGCGCAGGCGCTCCGCTGACAACTGAATCGGCGTGAGGGGATTCTTGATCTCGTGGGCAATGCGCCGCGCCACGTCGGCCCAGGCCGACGTCCGTTGCGCGAGGACGAGCTCCGTGATGTCGTCCAGCGTAACCACGTATCCGTGTTGGGGGTCGCCCGACTGCTCGGTGGTGACGCGAACCGAGACGTTACGCTCCTGCCCTGCCCGGCTGATGGTCACCTGATCCTGCATCAGACGCTGGGAACTTGATTTCGCGCTCTCGAACACATTCTTCAACTCGGGCACGACTTCGGTCAGTGCCCGTCCGGCCGCGTCCGCCTGCGACTGGCCGATTAGCCGTTCGGCGGAGCGATTGAGGATGCTGATGCGGCCGGCGGCATCGACACCGATCACGCCGGCGCTGGCACTGGCAAGAACCGCTTCGGTAAACCGCCGGCGCTGATCGATTACGTCACGCGCCCGCATGATGTCGTCGCGTTGGGTGCGCAACTCCGCCGTCATCTTGTTGAAGGTCTCGCCGAGCTGAGCGAGATCACCCTCCGACCGCTGGATCGGCACCTGAACATAAAGATTGCCGGTGGATACCACGTTTGCGGCCGCGATCAGACGACGGATCGGCGCGACCAGCCTGTTAGCGAAATTGAGACCGAGCCAGGCGGCGGCCAGGAGCACCGTGAGCGCGATCACGGTGTACATCAGCGCAAACGCGAGCTGAACGCCGAGGCGGCGCGCCTCAAGACTGGCAAAGTCGCTGACGCTCGCCTGGGTTTGCCGCAGTTGCGCGACGACCTGCGGATCCAGCGGCCTGGTGACGTGCAAGAATGCGTTATCGTAGCCGCGCAACTTGATCATTGAGGCGACGGCGTTGGCCTCGAACACGATGCCGATGCGCGGTTCGTTCTCCGTCGTCGCCTGTAACCCCGACTTCGATGGCAGGATGGTATCGTGGTCTGCCTTGATCTCGGCTTTCTCGATCGCCTCGGTGTCGGGACCTACAATCATCGCACTGGACAGCCCGCGCACCTGCGCCTGTGCGGTCAGGAACTGTCGGAATCGCGCGCGGTCCTGCTCGAACAGCGGCTTGGCCCGGCCGACGTCGATCGCCATGGCCATGATGTCGCCGCGGATCGTCTGAGCGTGCTCGCGGAGATAGGCATTGGCGACGTACATCGCGTTCTCGATCACGGCCTTGGTGCGGGTCGAGAACAGCCGGTCGAGGCCGCGGTCGAGCGTGATGCTCGCCACCACCGCAACCAGAATGGCGGGGACCGCCGCGATGAACGCGAACAATGCGACGATGCGGACGTGCAGGCGTGCGCCGGCGGTGCCTCGGCGCCGGGCCAGCACCACCTGCCAGACCTCCAGCGCGATCACGCTGAGCAGCACCAGCACTGTGGCGCCGTTGATCAGAAGCAGCGTCACGACCACGTGGTGGGTCGGCGAGACCGGGGTCAGGTCGGCCAGCACCACGAAAGTCATGAAAGCCGACAGCAGGGCCAGACCGGCTGCGACGGCGCCCGCTATCCGCATCCGCCTCCCTGCAGGAGCGGACGCGTTGGTCATGTCGGCTGTGGCAGCCTGGTCGACGCTGGCGACGCTGGTCATGGCCCCCGGCTGGCGCGATGGTCAAAAACGGCTCGGCAGGCTGGAATGGCCCAGCCCGGTGCCAAAAGCATCAGCGAACTGAGGCTTTTGTACAACAATGTTGCCGGATTGCGACGATTCCGCGGCGTGCCCGGCGGCAAACGAGCCAGCCAGCCGGTTTGGCCGTTCGCTAGCCGCTGGTACGGATGACCTGGATGTCCAGGTCGCGGATCTTCTTGCGCAAGGTGTTGCGGTTCAGACCCAGCAGGTCGGCGGCTCGAATCTGGTTGCCCCGGCTGGCCGCGAGCGCGGCGGTCAGCAGCGGGTATTCGACCTCTCGCAGCACCCGGTGGTAGAGCCCCGGCGGCGGCACGCCATTCTCGAAACTGGCAAAATAGCGGCTAAGGTTGCGCTCGACGGCGGCCATGAGGTTGTCCTCGGCCGGCGCCGGCTCCGATGGTGCTGGGACCGGCTGTGCCAGCTCTGAATCTATCACTGCGGTGGTGATGGTTTCCTGCGGATAGAGCGCGGCAAGGCGCCGGGCCAGATTTTCCAGCTCACGCACGTTTCCCGGCCAGCGATACCGCTTCAACCGGTCGAGTGCAGCCTGGTCGATCTGCTTCTGCGGCAGCCCCTCCCGCTCGGCCTGCGTGAAGAAGTGACGGATCAGGTCAGGCACGTCCTCGGTGCGCTCGCGCAGCGGCGGGAGCCGCAGTGGCACGACGTTGAGACGGAAGAACAGATCCTCACGGAACAGTCCCTGCTGGATCAGGATCCGCAGGTCCTTGTTCGTGGCTGCGATGATGCGGACGTCGCTCTTGATCGCGGTCCGTCCGCCGACTGTCGTGTATTCGCCCTGCTGGAGCACGCGCAACAGCCGGGTCTGCGCCTCCATCGGCATGTCGCCGATCTCGTCGAGGAACAGCGTGCCGCCCTCGGCCTGCTCGAAGCGGCCGGAACTGCGTGTGTTAGCGCCCGTGAACGCCCCCTTCTCATGGCCGAACAGTTCGGACTCGATCAGGTCGCGCGGGATGGCCGCCATGTTGATCGCAACGAACTGTCCGCCGCGGCGCTTGCCGTAATCGTGCAGCGCGCGAGCCACCAGCTCTTTGCCCGTGCCGGACTCGCCGGTGATCATCACCGTGAGGTCGGTCTGCATCAGACGTGCCACCAGACGATAGATTTCCTGCATCGCGGGCGAACGGCCGACCAGCGGAATGCCGTCGAGGTCTTCCGGCTTGCCGGCCGGGCGCGCGCGGTCTTTCGGCTCAGAAAGGGCCCGGCCGACAATCGCGATCAACTCCTTCAGGTCGAAAGGCTTGGGCAGGTATTCGTAGGCGCCACGTTCGGAAGCGCGGATCGCCGTCATAAACGTATTCTGCGCGCTCATGACCAGCACGGGTAAATTCGGCCGCAGCTTCTTGATGCGAGGCAGCAGGTCGAATGCGTTTTCGTCCGGCATCACCACGTCGGTGATAACGAGATCACCGTCACCCTGGCTGACCCAGCGCCACAGGGTCGCGGCGTTTCCCGTTGAGCGCACCTCGTAGCCGGCGCGGGACAGGGCCTGATTGAGCACTGTCCTGATAGCGGCATCGTCGTCAGCGACCAGTATGCTTCCCGCAGGCATGGGGTCCTCTCCGGTCCTCAGCTTTTTCTCGCGGGTGCCGGCGCGGCGCCGTCACCAGTGAACATCGGCATCAGCACCCGGAACACGGTCTGCCGGGGCTGGGATTCACACTCGATGATGCCGCCGTGATCGCCGATGATCTTCGCGGCGAGCGCCAGGCCCAGACCGCTTCCGGTGGGCTTGGTTGTGACGAACGGATCGAACAGATGGGGCATCAGGTCCTGCGGCACGCCGGGGCCGTTGTCCTTTATGCAGAACTCCAGCGGCAGCGATACGCGGGTTTTCGAGCCGGGCACCTGCAGGCGCACGCCGGGACGAAACGCAGTGCTGAGCTGGATTTCGCCATCAGCGATCCCGCCAATCGATTCCGCGGCGTTCTTCACCAGATTGAGGAAAACCTGGATGAGCTGATCGCGATTGGCGCTGACAGGCGGCAGGGATGGATCGTAATTCTCCGCGAATTTGATGTGCCGTGCGAAGCCCGATTGCGCGAGCCGTTTGACATGGTCCAGCACCACATGAATGTTGACGGGCTCCCGCTCCACCGGCCGTTCGTCGGAAAAAACCTCCATGCGGTCGACCAGTTTGACGATACGATCGGCCTCGTCGCAGATCAGTCGAGTCAGCGTACGGTCCTCATCGCCGGCGGACTGTTCAAGCAGTTGTGCCGCGCCGCGGATGCCGGACAGGGGGTTCTTGATTTCGTGCGCCAGCATGGCAGCCAGCGCGCTGACCGAGCGTGCTGCGCCGCGGTGGGTGAGCTGGCGGTCCATCTTCTCCGCGATGGTGCGCTCCTGCAGCATGACCACGACATGCGCGGGCCGCTCCGGGAGCGGCGCGACATAGAGATCGACCAGCCGGTCGCCGGGATTGCGCGGCGTCGAAAGGTCCACCTTGTACTCGTTCACCGCGCCGCCACGGCCACGCACCTGCTCCACCAGAGAAAGCAGCGGACTGCCGAACGGCACCAGATCGCGCAGCAACTGGCGGCGCAAATGCGACACCGACAGTTCGAAGAAGGTTTCCGCGGCCACGTTGGCGTCGGCGACCTTGCCATCGGCCGCCACGATGATGACGGGCAGCGGCAGCGCGTTGAGAACCGCGTCAGCGGCGCCCAGCGAAGGTCTGGAAGGCGCCTCGGCGGTCGGTTCCGTGCTGCGCAATGCGTCGCTCATGCGGAGGCCCCGAACGCATCGTAAGCTTGTATGAGCTGGCGCCGTGTCGAGACAGGATCGTCCGTGGTCAGCACGGCGGTACGCCAGCGCTTGAGAGCCTCGATCGTGACGCCCGCGCTGGCGGCGGCTGCGTCCAGTGCCCAGCCAAGATGCTTGCGGGCATGGCGCAGGCCGACGCGCACGCCGTGATGCGCCAGCATGTCTTCGTAAAGACCCGAAGTGAGCTCGAGTTGGTGCACCAGCGGCGGCGGCGCTTCGCGGGCCCCCGTTGCGAAATAGCGTGCGATTTGGCCCGGCAGCCAAGGCCGGCCCTGGGCGGCGCGTCCAATCATCACCGCATCGGCACCGCAGGCTGCGCGAGCGGCCACAGCGTCGTCGAAATTGCGGATATCGCCATTGACGACAAGTGGAATGGAGATCGCCTGCCGCACGGCTCGGACGGCATTCCAGTCGGCGCTGCCCTTGTAGAACTGGCAGCGGGTACGGCCGTGCACTGTCACCATCGCCACACCGGCATCCTGCGCTCGGCGCGCGAGTTCCGGAGCATTGACGGTGTTCTCGTCCCAGCCGAGCCGCATCTTCAGCGTAACCGGCACTGACGCGGCGCCGACCGTAGCGTCGATCAGTGTCAGCGCGTGATCGAGGTCGCGCATCAGAGCGGAGCCGGATTGCTTGACCGCGACGTACTTCGAGGGGCAGCCCATGTTGATATCGATAATCCGCGCGCCGGCGTCCTGCGCGATGCGAGCACCCTCGGCCATCCATCGCGGCTCGCAGCCTGCAAGCTGCACCACATGAAACCCGGTTCCCTGCCCCTCGGCGCGAAGCACTGCATCCGGGCGGCCGCGGACAAGCAGTTCGCTGGCTGTCATTTCCGAGACCACGAGCCCGGCACCAAGCTGCGACACCAGCCGCCGGAACGGCGCGTCGGTGACGCCGGTCATGGGCGCAAGCAGGACGGGGTTGGCGATGGCCACACTGCCGATGTTCAGTCCTGATGGACCGTAGGATGCCATGTCGAATGTCTGCCTAGAATTTAGGCCCATATTATGTTGCATAGAGTTTAGCCAATTTGCATCGCAGCGCAAGTGCTGCAGTGCAACAAAATGTTGTCGGTGGAAATTGTTTTGTAAGCCCCGCGCAACGCGCTAAAGCCATGCCGGAACAAGGCAATCGGCGAAAATCATGGCACACTCAGTCGCGGCGGTGATTGTGGCTGCCGGGCGCGGCACTCGCGCCGGGGGTGATTTACCGAAGCAATACAGGGCGTTAGCGGGGGAGCCCGTCATCCGTGCGAGTCTGTCCCTGTTCTCCTGGCATGGCGAAATCAACGCTGTTCAAGCGGTCATTCATCCCGATGACGTGGCCTCGTATGAGGCGGCCGCACACGGGCTCAAGCTGATGCCGCCGGTCCACGGCGGCGCCACCCGTCAGGCCTCGGTGCTGGCCGGGCTTGAGGCACTCGCCTCCCGCAACCCCGATATCGTGCTTGTGCACGATGCCGCGCGGCCGTTCTGCTCGACCGGTCTGGTGTCGCGCGCCATCGTGGCCTGTGGCAAGACGGGGGCTGCAATCCCCGGTCTGGAGGTGACCGACACCATCAAGCGGGTCGACGGTGATGGACGTGTGACCGGCACCGTCAATCGGGCCGAGCTTCGCAGCGTGCAGACTCCGCAGGCGTTTGCGTTCTCCGCCCTGCTCGATGCGCATCGCAAGGCCGCCGCCGCGTGCCGCAGCGATTTTACCGACGATGCGGCTCTGGTGGAGTGGGCCGGCATGAAGGTCGTGGCGTTCGCAGGCGAGTCCGGCAACACCAAACTGACCACGGAAGACGACTTTGCGCGCGCAGAGGCGAGACGAATCGCAAGTCTCACCGACCTGCGGATCGGGTCCGGCTTCGACGTTCACACGTTCGGCGACGGCGATCACATCATGCTTGGCGGTGTTCGCGTGCCGCACACACGCGGCGTGGTCGGCCATTCCGATGCGGACGTCGTGTTGCATGCCGCCGTGGACGCTATCCTCGGTGCGTTGGCCGACGGCGATATCGGGCAGCATTTCCCGCCCAGCGACATGCGCTGGAAGGGCGCATCCTCAGATGTCTTCCTGAAGTTTGCTGCGGAGCGGGTGATGCAGCGCGGCGGCCGCATCGCTCATATCGACGTGACGGTGGTATGCGAGGAGCCAAGGGTCGGGCCACACCGCGATGCGATGCGACAGCGCATTGCCGAGGTTGCGGGGATTGCGATCGAACGCGTTGGAGTCAAGGCCACGACCAGTGAGAAGATGGGATTCGTGGGTCGCGGCGAAGGCATTGTGGCGATGGCGACCGCAACCGTGCGGCTTCCCTGGAGTTGGTAGCCGGCAGCGGAGAGCGCGATGCTGGACGAAGAACTCGGCGACCGGGCTACGAAGCTCCTCGAGCTTTGCAAGCGCAAGGGGCTGACGGTCGCGACCGCGGAATCCTGCACCGGCGGTCTGCTGGCGGCGGCGCTGACCAATATCGCCGGGTCCTCGGCGGTGATTGATCGCGGATTCGTTACCTACACCAACGAATCGAAGCAGCAGATGCTTGGCATACCGTCCGCGATCATCGAACAGCACGGTGCCGTCAGCCGCGAGACTGCGGAGGCGATGGCGTCCGGCGCACTCATTCACACTCCGGCCGATCTCGCCGCCTCGGTCACCGGGATCGCCGGGCCGACTGGAGCTACGCCTGGCAAGCCCGTGGGTCTCGTGCATTTCGGTGCAGCGGCCCGCAGTGGACGAGCCATCCATCGCGAGCGCAGGTTCGGCGACATCGGTCGCAGCGAAGTGCGCCGCAGATCCGTGCTGGAGGCGATCGCCATGCTCACGGAACTGGCCGAACAGGAACTCTGAAAGACGGCGCCGGTCAGGCGCGCCCGTAGACCTGATCCGCGCGCCGCTCGAACGCTGCGGCAAAGCGGCGGAACGCGACATCGAACATCGTTCCCATCAGCATGCCAAGCATCCGGCTTCGGAATTCGTAGTCAATATAGAACCCGACCTCGCACCCCGCATCGTCCAGCGGCCGGAAGGTCCAGCGGTTCTCCAGGTGGCTGAACGGCCCTTCCAGGTACTCTACCAGGATCTGCAATTGCGGGCGGTCCAGGGTCACGCGGCTGACAAAGCTCTCCCGGATCAGGTTGTAGGCGACCGTCATGTTCGCCACCAGGACGTCCCTGCCCTCTACGTCGGTGTTGCGTTTCCTGATTTTCAGGTCGCGGCACATCGGGACGAATTCCGGATAGCGTTCCACGTCGGCGACGAGATCAAACATGTGCTGGGCCGAATGTCTGACGCGACGCTGATTGCAGAAACTTGGCATCGGTCAGTACGCGTCCCGGCTACGGTGCGCAGCACATGGGCCAGAATTAACCGCGGCCAGGATCAACCGGAGGCCAACCGACACGTTATGAAAACCCATGATCAGAAGCCGAGGCTTGCCCGGCGCGCAGCACGGAGCTTTTCGAAGTCGTCGCCGGCGTGATGGGACGAACGGGTCAGCGGGCTTGCTGACACCATCAGGAACCCCTTGCTGTAGGCGACGGACTGCAGGGACTCAAATTCATGGGGCGGCACGAAGCGCACAATCGGATGATGCTTGCGGGTGGGTTGCAGGTATTGTCCGATCGTCAGGAAATCGACACCTGCCGAACGCAAGTCGTCCATCAACTGAAGCACCTCGTTCCGCTCCTCGCCCAGCCCGACCATGATGCCGGACTTGGTGAACATCGAAGGATCGAACTCCTTGACGCGCTGCAGAAGTCGCATTGAATGGAAGTAGCGAGCGCCGGGCCGGACCGTCAGGTAGAGCGACGGCACGGTTTCGAGGTTGTGATTGAACACGTCAGGGCGGGCTTCCACCACCCGCTCGAGCGCGCCGTCCTTGCGCAGGAAGTCGGGTGTGAGCACCTCGATGGTGGTGCCGGTGCACAGTTCGCGGATGGCCCGGATGGTTTGGGCGATGTGCTCGGCGCCACCGTCGTCAAGGTCGTCACGGTCGACTGACGTGATGACGACGTGGTGGAGGCCGAGCTTCGCCACCGCCTCGGCCACATGACGAGGTTCGAGCGGGTCAAGCGCACCCGGCAGGCCTGTCTTGACGTTGCAGAACGCGCAGGCCCGGGTGCAGGTGTCGCCCATGATCATGAACGTGGCGTGCTTCTTGTCCCAGCACTCGCCGATGTTCGGGCAGCCCGCCTCCTCGCAAACCGTGTGCAACTTGTTCGCCTGCACGATTGCCCGGGTCTCGTTGTAGCCGCGCGAAACCGGGGCCTTGACCCGAATCCAGTCAGGCTTCCGGAGCACCTCGCTGTCGGGCCGGTGCGCCTTTTCCGGATGCCGGGGGCGGCCTTTGGTGTGGTCCAGGACGACGGTCATGGTTCCTACTTACGGAGCCTTTTGCACTGCCGCAACAGGTCCGCTCTCCGGCGCGCCCCGGCGGCTTGGTAAAGGTCACCGGGATCGCGGCACCCGCGGTCGCGATCCACGGGCCGCCCCAGAACGTGGGAGTGGTGGAAACACCGGCCACATGGGCCAGAAACCGCCGATTACGGCTCCAATCAGGCCGACCGCAAGTCTCTTGCTCGCCCTGCGGAACATGCGCCAGCCGGCCAGCCATCCTGTTATCAGCCCGGCGGTAGCGATTCTGGGCACCAGTCCTATGCCATGAGCTCGCCGATGAAGCCCGGCCTGCCGGCCTGTTCAAGATTCCTTCAGGTATCAGAATATCACATCCGCGGCGCCCCGGTTTCCGCCGGGCGATTCCAGATGGCCCCATGACCTCCCAAGCTGCAGCAGCCGCCCCCCCGCCTGTGCCCCGTCCTGTGGGGCGCAAGCCCGTCCGGCCGATTGATCTGGCGCGGCACATGCTGTGCACTCCATTCTACATCATGCTGACACTGATGGTCGGGGAAGCGCTGCTCAGCGCCGTAACCACCTACCTTGTGATCCAGGCCGGTCGCAGCTTTTCCAACAACGAACTCCTGATCCGCGACCTGCTGTTGATACTCGCCGCGCAATCCGCCTCATACATCGTCGGGGCGATCAGCTGGATATTCGCGGAGCGTGCCGGCTTTCTGGCCTATGGCCGCTATATTCTTCAGTTTGCCCACGAGAACCGGCATCAGACCCAGTCGCTCACCGACAAGGAGGTGCGGGAACGAGTCGAGCCGTTCCTTACAGGCGAGACGTTCTACGTTTATTTCAACCTTCTGTTCGAGATCGAGGGCGACCTTCGTCTTCTGCTGGCCTTGATCTTCAACGTGATCGTGCTGGGCAGCCAGATCGACGGTTCGCTGCCGGTCGCATACGCCGCGGCCTTCGTGGTTCTCTTCGTCATGCAGTGGACGATGCGCAAGCCGATCGCGCGAGCCTACCTCGACAACCAGCGGATGACCAACCGCATGACCGCGCAGGGCTACACCGCGTGGGACAACATCTTCACCGGGAACCGCTACAACCTGCGGCTCTGGCTTGCCGGTTTCAAGGTCAAGCTGCGCGACGGCCTCAGGGCGCAGATCAAGGCGATCATGACCAAGGAGGGCCTGAGCGCGATCAGCGCCATTGTCGGCCTCGCCATCGTTTTCGTCACCATGGCCTATGTCGCCGCGAACCATTCCGGCGATCCGAGCACCCTGATCGCGCTGATAGCCACTCTGCCCCGCCAGATCGAGATGACGCACAACATGCATCAGTTCACCTCGGGGTGGAACGAACTTCTGGCGGTGTGGACCCGGCTTCGTGGCGTGGCGTCGAACACGCATCCGGAGTTCGACCAGAATTTCGATGCGCGGATCAAGCTCGACCGTCTGGTGCTGCGCGAGGCCGAGCAGTCGCACACGGTCGCCTCCCTGCAGGAGGCGGTGGATATGATCCTTGCCAGGCCGACCGGGCGCATCAACGTGCGGGGCGCCAACGGCTCAGGAAAATCCACGCTGCTGACCAGCCTGAAGGCGCAGGTGAAGAACCGCGCCTACTACTGGCCGACCGCGGACCGTCTCGCGTTCCAGTTCATGCAAGGCCAGGAGCCGGAGGACATGGACTACGGCGATGAGGACGAGCCGCGCAAACCGGCCAAGCCGCCGGGTTACTCGTCAGGTGAGCGGCAGTTGCGCGCGCTGCGCGAGATCGTCGCCTACACCGCTGCCGAGATGTACCTGCTCGACGAATGGGACGCCAACCTCGATCCGAACAACCGTGCGGCCGCCAATGCTCTGGTGGAGGAACTGGCAAAGCGCGCGCGCGTCGTGGAAATCTCGCACCGCGATCGGGTGTAGCGGGCGATGCTATTCGACCTTCATGGTGCTGTCGGAATAGTTGACGGTGATCGTGATGCTGCCCTCGTTGAGCCGCCACTTCTGCAGCGTGAAGGTCCGCAGCCCGGCCTTGTGCAGCGGGTCTTCCTTGGCGATCGCCTCGGCCTCCTCGAAAGACTTCGCCCGCAGCACGAACATGCCTGCCTCCGGCAGATCGGAATCGCGCGGATAAAGCGGGCCGGCGGCGAACATGATGCCGCGCTTCTCCAGGTCGACCTGATGCTTGAGGTGCTCGCCCAGCAGTTTGGCAATTTCCGGCGAGCGGACGGGTCGCGTCACCACCAGATACATTTCCTTGCCGAGAAAGTTGGCAGCGAGCGGGTGAACGTCCGTCGGCTTGTCAGCCATGGCTGGTCTCCTTCCTGATTTTCTGAATGTCACTGAAACGTGGGTGCGTTACCGCTTCGCGATTCCGGCTTTCTGCGCCACGTCCTTCCAGCGCTGAACTTCGGCCGCCACGCGCGCCCTCGCCTCCTCGGGCGTGCTGCTCCTGGGGAATCCGCCGAGTTTGCGAAGCTGCTCGTTGACACCGGGCTGCGCCACGGCATTCTGGATTTCCTTCGCCAGCCGGTCGACGATGGGGCGAGGCACGTCACGCGCGGTGCCCACCCCGATCCACGCGATCATTTCGAAATTCGGCGCCACGGTTTCGGCGATCGTCGGCACGTCCTTCTTCTCCGGCCAGCGTTCGGTCCCGGTAATGGCGAGCGCGCGGAAGTTGCCGCCGTCGATGTTGCCGAACACCGCCGTGCCCGGCGCGATGACGGCATCGACAGATTTGCCGAGCAGCCCGGTCACCGCGCCGGCGTCGCCGCGGAACGGCACATGAAGAACCTTGATGCCCAGCGTCGATGCAAGAAGCTCCAGGCACATGTGCTGGCCGGTTCCGATTCCGGCCGTGCCGACGGTCACCGAGCCGGGCTTCGCCTTTGCCGCATCCACCAGATCTTTGATCGTCTTGTAGGGCGAATCCGCGTGCGTCACCACGAAGAACGGCACCTGCGTCACTTGGGAGATGAACGCGAAATCGTTGACTGCATCGTAGTTGAGCGACGTGTACAGCGCGGGCGAAACGACGTGAGCGGTCGTCACCAGGAGAAGCGTGTAGCCATCCGGTGCGCTGCGGGCGACGTGCTCCGCCGCGAGGTTGCCGCCGGCGCCGACTCGCGCCTCCGGCACGACCGGCTGGCCGAGTGACTTGGAGATTTCGGTGCCGACGATGCGGGTGAGCACGTCTGCGTTGCCGCCAGCCGGGAATCCCTGCACGAAGCGGATCGGCCGCGTCGGATACGATTGCGCGAACGCGTCCGCCATACCAAATGCCATCCCCGCGGCGATCAAAAGCGCCGCGGCACCTCGATAGTGCAGCATCAATCCCTCCCCGTCACATTGCCTATTGTCAGTTACATATTCAGCACGCGGCCGTATGCGTCGAGCACCGCCTCCTTCATCGTCTCCGAGATGGTCGGATGGGGGAAGATGCTGTGCATCAACTCTTCCTCGGTGGTCTCCAGATTCATCGCCACCACGAATCCCTGGATCAATTCGGTCACCTCGGCGCCGACCATGTGCGCGCCGAGAAGCTGGCCGGTCTTCTTGTCAAAGATCACTTTGACCATGCCCTGATCCTCGCCGAGCGCGACGGCCTTGCCATTGCCGACGAACGGGAATCGGCCAACCCGGATGTCGAGCTTCCTGTCCTTTGCGGCCTGCTCGGTCAGCCCGACCGACGCGATCTGCGGAGAGCAATAGGTGCAGCCCGGGATCATCGACTTGTTCATGGGATGCGGGTGCAGGCCCTTGATTGCCTCCACGCAGATGACACCCTCGTGCTCGGCCTTGTGGGCCAGCATTGGCGGGCCCGCGACGTCGCCGATCGCATAGATGCCGGGCACATTGGTCTTGCACAAGCCGTCGATCGCGATGGTGCCGCGCTCGATCTTCACGCCGAGCTTCTCCAGCCCGATGTTCTCCACGTTGCCGACCACGCCGACCGCCGAGATGACCCGGTCCACGGTGATGGACTGGCTTCCGCCCTTGCCGTCCTCGATTGTGGCGGTGACGCTGTCGGCCTTCTTGTCGAGTTTCGTCACCTTGGCGCCGGTCAGGATTTTCATGCCCTGCTTCTCGAAGGCTTTGCGGGCGAAGGCCGCGATCTCGGCGTCCTCCACGGGCAGGATCTGCGGCAGCACCTCGACCACGGTCACCTCGGCGCCCATGGTGCGATAGAAGCTGGCGAACTCGATACCGATCGCACCCGATCCAACCACCAGCAGCGACTTGGGCATCTTGTCGGGGTTCATGGCTTCGAAGTACGTCCAGACCAGCTTCTTGTCGGGTTCGAGCCCCGGCAGGACGCGCGGCCGTGCGCCGGTCGCCACGATGATGTGCTTGGCCTGGTAGGAGCCTGGGCCGAGCGCATCCTTCGGCGCCGGTGTGCTGCTTTGCTTGACGCTGACCTTGCCCGGTGCGTCGATGGTCGCTTCGCCCCAAATCACGGAGACCTTGTTCTTCTTCATCAGGAAGCCGACGCCGGTGTTCATCCGGTTGGCGACGCCTCGTGAACGCTTGATGACGGCGGCGGGGTCGAACGTGACGTTGTCCGCCTTCAGTCCGAAGTCGGCAGCGTGCTGCATGTGGTGGAAGATTTCCGCCGAGCGCAGCAGCGCCTTGGTTGGGATGCAGCCCCAGTTCGAGCAGATACCGCCGAGGAACGCGCGCTCGACAATCGCGGTCTTGAACCCGAGCTGGGCAGCGCGGATGGCGGTGACATAGCCCCCCGGACCGGAACCGATGATGAGGATGTCGAAGCTGGTATCGGCCATGTAACGTCGCTTTCAATCTTCTGTACGGAAACCGAGTGTAGCGGGCTCGCCCGAAACCTCTAGCCTGCTGGCTGGACGCCGCGTTGTATCCGCACGCGTATCCAGGATTCGATCAGAACGATAACGGCGAGAAGTGCAAGCCCGCCCAGGGCGGCGAGCCGGATGGTGTCGCGTGCGTCCTGGCCGGGCTTGAAGGTGAGCCCCTGGCCCAGCAATTCAAGGCCGCCCGGGTTGAGGATGGCAAGGCCGGCCAGTGCGGTCGCGATCCACGGCCAGCGGCTGATGCCGCTCTCACCGCGCCGCTGCAGCCAGTGCCGACGCATCAGCCCCCACAGCATCAGCACGGCGATCAGCGCTGACACGATCAGTTCGATCAGGATGGCACGGCGTTCCGTCAGGACGGCAAACTGACCCGCGGTCGGCTCCACTCCGGCGTGGAACGCCAGCGGCGCGAATGACAGAACCGCCAGCAGCGCCGCCACCGCATCGATCGTTGATACGCGCCGCGCGATCCGTGCGGCAACGGCCAGTGCCAGCATGGCCAGAGCCACGAATGCGGACACGGCGATCAGCACCCCGGCGAGCTCGTCGGTCGCACCGAAATAATCGGCAAGCTGCAGCGCGGCCAGCAGCGCCACAAAAAGCGACAGCAGAAAGATACCGACGTACGCCAACACAGGTCTCCGCTCCGGCGCGGCCGCCGGCTCAGACCACCATCATCACCGGATTTTCGATCAGCACCTTGAATGCGCCGATCAACTCTGCGCCGAGCGCACCGTCGACCGCGCGGTGGTCGCAGGAGAGCGTTACGCTCATGATGTGCGCGGCTTCGATCCTGCCGTTCCTGACCACGGCCCGCTCCTCACCTGCGCCAACCGCGAGAATGGTGGCGTGCGGCGGGTTGATCACCGCAGTGAAGTCCTTGATGCCGTACATGCCGAGGTTGGACACCGCCGTGGTGCCGCCCTGGTATTCGTGAGGCTTGAGCTTGCGGCCACGGGCGCGGGCCGCGAAATCCTTCATCTCGGTTGAAATCGCGGACAGCGATTTGGTCTCCGCCTTGCGGATGATGGGTGTGATCAGGCCGCCGGGCATGGCCACGGCGACACCCACGTCGGAATGTTTGTGCTTGAGCATGCCGCCTTCGGTCCAACTCACGTTGGCGTCAGGAATGCGCTGCAGCGCGAGCGCCAGAGCCTTGATGACGAAGTCGTTGACCGACAGCTTGTAGGCAGGCTTGCCGTCCTTGTCCTTCGGCGCCGAGGCGTTGATCTCCTCGCGGGCGGCGAGCAGCTTGCCGATGTCGCAGTCGATCGTCAGGTAGAAGTGCGGAATGGTCTGGGTCGATTGCGTGAGCCGCTGCGCGATGGTGCGGCGCATGCCGTCATGCGGCACCACCTCATAGCTGCCGTCCTCGAACAGCGCGCGAATCTGCTGGTCCGACATCGACGGTGCGATGGCCGGAGCCCCTGCTGCTGCCGGCACTCCGGCAGCGGGTCGCAGGCCCTTGCCAGACTTCGCCGCATCGACGTCGCGGGCGATGACCCGGCCGTGAGGGCCGGAGCCGTCGATGCGCGAAATGTCGATGCCAGCGTCCTTGGCAAGCCGCTTGGCGAGCGGCGACGCGAACACGCGGTTGGGCTGCCCGCCCTCGCCCTTCGAGACGGGCGCCTTCGCGCCTTCCTCAGGACGAGGACTCCGCTTCGCCTCATCCTGAGGAGCGGCCGCAG
>CAZGSW010000040.1:0-24123 GCA_964528635.1 uncultured Rhodoplanes sp.
ACGACAAGGAAGGCCTCGCGAGCCTCAAATGCGCGGGCGATGACGCATGTTCGCGTCGTTACGCTGTTTGAAAATCAAATCTGGTGCGAAGCGGTGCAACACGGTGAACTGTCATGCCCGCTCTTCCCCATGTGCCTCGAACTCGGCAATGTGGCGTGCGGAAGAACCGGCAAGGCAGGAACATGGATCGTCAGAAACCGGAAGACGTGGTTGGCGCGGCGAAGCCCTTCACCGGCGCGCAATTTCTCGAAAGCCTGCGCGACGGCCGCGAGGTCTACATCTACGGCGAGCGGGTCGACGACGTCACCACCCACCCGGCGTTCCGCAACGCCACCCGCTCGATCGCGCGGCTCTACGACGCGCTGCACGACGAGAAGCAGAAGGCGGTGCTGACGTGCCCGGCCGACACCGGCTCGGGCACCTTCACCCACAAGTTCTATCGTGTGGCGAAATCGCGCGAGGACCTCATCGGCCAGCGCGACGCCATCGCGCACTGGGCGCGCATGACCTACGGCTGGATGGGGCGCACGCCCGACTACAAGGCGTCGCTGATGAACACGCTCGGCGCCAACCACGCGCTGTACGGGCCGTTCGCGGAGAACGCGAAGCGCTGGTACGCCCGCGCGCAGGATCACGTCCTGTTCATGAACCACGCCATCGTCAATCCGCCGGTCGACCGCATGAAGGCGGCGGATGAGGTGCGGGACGTGTTCATCACCATCCAGAAGGAAACCGATGCGGGCATTTACGTGTCCGGCGCCAAGGTGGTCGCGACCTCGGCGGCGTTCACGCATTATAATTTTCTCGGCCAGAACGCCGCGATCCCGATCAACAACACCGACCTCGCGGTGATGTTCATCACGCCGATGAATGCCCCCGGCGTGAAGCTGATCTGCCGCAATTCGTACGAATGGATGGCGAGCGCGCTCGGCACGCCCTACGACTATCCGCTGTCGTCGCGGTTCGACGAGAACGACGCGATCTTCGTGTTCGACAACGTGTTCGTTCCCTGGGAGAACGTGCTCGTTCACCGCAACATCGAAATCATCAAGACGTTCTACCCGCGCTCCGGATTCCTTGCCGGCTACCAGTTCCAGGGCTGCACGCGGCTCGCGGTGAAGTTCGATTTCATGGTCGGGATCATCGCCAAGGCGCTGCGTGCGGCGGGCTCCGACGAATTCCGGGGCAACCAGGCCCTGCTCGGCGAGGTGATCGCCTGGCGCAACCTGTTCTGGGCGCTGTCGGACGCGATGGCGGGCAACCCGACGCCGTGGGTCGGTGACACCGTGTTGCCGAACGCGCAGTCGGGCTCCGCCTACCGGGTGTTCGCCGGCGATGCGTTCGCCCGGGTGCGCGAGATCGTGGAGAAGATCGTGGCATCGGGGCTGATCTATCTGCCGTCGTCGTCGAAGGACTTCGAGAATCCGGCGATCGAGCCGCATCTGCGAAAGCTGGTGCGCGGCTCTTACGGCATCGACTTCAAGGAGCGTATCAAGATCATGAAACTGCTCTGGGACGCGGTCGGCACCGAGTTCGGCGGCCGCCACGAGCTTTACGAGCGCAACTATGCCGGGAACCACGAGGACATCCGCATCCACGCCATGCTCAACGCCAAGGGTTCCGGCGCGTACGACAGCATGATCGCCTTTGCCGAGCAGTGCATGGCCGACTATGACGAGCACGGATGGACCTCCGACGCCTGGGTCGGGCCCGAACGGGACGGCAGCGCCCACAAGCAAGGTAGCTCTGCGGTTTGAGTGGGTTTCCTCCCACCGGGCCACACAATAGATTGGCAATGCAATGAGCTGGATCGATCAACACGACGACATGGCCGGCGCTTTCGCGGCGGTGGACGAACTCAAGACGGTGGACGTGCAGCCGTTCCGGGACGCCATGTGCCGGCTCGGCGCCGCGGTCCATGTCATCACCAGCGACGGTCCGGCCGGAAAGACCGGCTTCACGGCGACCGCCGTGTCGTCGGTGTCGGACAGCCCCGCCACCCTGCTGATCTGCCTCAACCGGACCGCCACCAGCATGCCGATCCTGCGCGGCAACGGCGTGTTCTGCGTCAACACGCTGCGCGCGGGGGAGGAGATCGTCGCCGACACCTTCGCCGGGCGGACCAAGGTCTCGCGCGAGGATCGCTTCGCGGTCGGGCAATGGACCACGCTGCGGACCGGCTCGCCGGTGCTGCTGTCGGCGGTGGTGGCGTTCGACTGTCACGTCCGCGAGGTGCGGTCGGTTGCCTCCCACGACGTCTATTTCGGGGTGGTGGAGGCGATCCACTCCGGGTCTGCGGGGGCCGCGCTGGTCTATCACGACCGCGCCTACAAGCAGGTCTGACGCGCCGGGCGGCATTCTGCCTTATCCACGCTGTCGACCGGGCTGGTATAGTGCCCGCCTGCGCTTGCAGGGGTATGGTTGGGCTCCGGCCCGGGCATCGGCGTTTGGATATGGGCACCGTCACCGCACTGCCGCTGTTTCATCTCTACGGCGACCCGCCGGACGATCAGGCGTTCGACTTCATCCATGTCGAGACCATCGCGTCGCGCTCCTCCATCCATGACTGGCTGATCCGGGCCCATCGCCACCGCAACCTGTTCCAGATCCTGGTGATCGAGGCGGGCGGCGGCGAGATGACGTTCGAGGCGGCGACGCTGCCGTTCGAGGCTCCCGCCGCCATCCTGGTGCCCCCCACCACCGCGCACGGCTTCCGCTTCCGGCCCCGCGAAACCGACGGCTGGGTCGTCAGCTTCACCGAGGACGTGGCCTCTGCCCTGGGCGAGCGTTCGGGAGAATCGCTCAAGCGCCTGAAGGCGCTCGCCGCCGAGCCGGTGGTGCCGCTCGGCGATGCATCGGAGGTGAGGCGGGTGTCGGCGCTTTGCGCGAGCCTCAACGAGGAGAGCTTCATCGCCCGCGAGGGTTTCCGGATCGCGATGCGGGCGCTGCTCGCGCTGATCGCGATCGAGGTGGCGCGGCTGGCAGCCAGCCGGGCGCGCACCGGAGCGGTGACGCTCGCGGCCGCCGACGCCACCGTCGAGGCGCTGCGCCGCTTGGTCGACGAAAACTTCCGCACCGAGCGGCTGATCGCGTTCTACGCCGGCAAACTCGCCATGACGCCGGACCGGCTCAACGATCACGTCAAGCGCGTCAGCGGCGTCACTGCCGGCCATCTGATACGCCAGCGCGTGCTGACCGAGGCCAAGCGCGCGCTGGTGTTCACCGCACAGCCGATCCAGGAAATCTCGCACGATCTGGCGTTCGCGGACCCGTCGCACTTCGCCCGTTTCTTCCGCAAGCAGACCGGGATGACGCCGCAGCAGTTCCGCGAGGGCAGGGGCGGCTGAGCTATTTCGGCCGCGGATCGCGCAGCTTTGCGTCCGGCTCTTTCATTTCGCCGGCACGCCGGAGCCGGACCGCCTCGATCAGCGAGCGCGCGGCGTTGCGCACCTCCTGCTGGAGCGCGCCGTCGCTGTCGAGCGCGTCATGGCTCGTCGCGTAGGGTTCCATGTATCCGACGTAGCGTGCGAGCTGGGACTTGTGTCCGGCTTCGATCAGTCCCATGTCGCCGAGCCAGTTCGCAAGGCTCGTCCGCACCATGTCCGCGCCCGTGGCATCGCCGTGCACCACGACGGAGAACAGGCGTCCGGCCAGATGGCGCGGATAATCCCAGCCGGCCAGTTCCAGCTCCTTGGCGCGCTTTGCGTCCTTTCCACCCGTCGAGGTTGGATCGGCGTTGCCGCCGTCGGCGCACACCAGCCGGTCGATCATCAGCTTGAGCACGCTCGGCGCCTGATACCAGTTCACCGGACAGACGATCATGACGCCGTGCGCCGCGGCCCACATCGGATAGATGTCGTTCATCCAGTCCCGCACCTGGCCCATCGCATGGTTGGGATAGCAGGAGCACGGCCAGTGGCAGAGCGGCATCGCGGTCGAGACGCAGGTCTTGCATGGGTGGATGACGCGGCCGTACTCCGAGGTGAGCCGGCTCAGGTCGAGGAGTTCGACGTCGAGCGCGGCCTCGCGATCGAATATCTCGCGGGCAAGGGTGGCGAGGCGGAAGCTCTTCGACGTTTCGCCGGGGCAGGTGTGTTCGCTGCGCGCGGCGCCGTTGACGAGCAGGATGCGCGCGGGCGAGGCCGGGTCCTTCTGTCGCCGTTCGGCCTCCCTGATGCGCCGGCTGGCCTCGATCCAGTCGACCGAAAGCTCGTAGTCGGGATCGGCATAGCCTTCGCCGGCTTTGCGGGTGTGCGGCGCCTTGCGGTACTCGTGGTAGGCGTTCCACGCCGCGTCGGCGACCCTGTCGAGCGAATCCCGGATCGGCTCGAACGCCGGGTCGGCGAAGCCTTGCACGAAGCGGAGGACGAACTCCTCGCGCGTCAGTTGGACGTCGGGCATTGCCTTGCGGATATCGGACATCGGTGCACCCTCGCGTTTCCCGCCTACCGACAAGTTTCGGAGGCGGCTTCGGTTCACGGTGCGACCGAAAATCGCGTCAGGGCAGCCTGAGGGTCTCCTTCAGCACGTCCTCCGCGACCTTCATGGCGTGGTTGCCGGCCGGGACCCCGCAATAGACCGCCTGCTGGAGCGCGATTTCGCTTTTCGGGATCACGCTTCAGTTCTTCAGAAAGTTCAGCACCGTGTCGGTGTAGGCCTTAGGCTGCTCGACGTTGGAAATGTGCGCGGCATCGAGTGAGGCCAGCTTCGAGCCCTTGATCATCCTGTTGATCTCCGCCCCCCATTCGGGAAGCGTGGCCGGGTCCTTGGCGCCGACGATCACCAGCGTCGGCACGGTGATCTTCGGTGTGCTCTCGCGGAAATCCATGTCGCGGACGGCTTCCGAACAGGCGACAAAGCCGTCGGGCTGGGTGTCGAGGAACATGGTCTTGATGGCGTTGATACCAGGAGCGCCACTGTCGCGGAACGGCTTGGTGAACCAGCGTTCCATCATGGTATCGGCCAGCGCGCCAAGACCTTTCTCCCGCACGAACTTGATGCGGTCGTTCCATGGCTGCTTGTCCGCGTAGTAGTGACTGGTGTTGGAGATCACCAGCTTGTCGAGGCGTTCCGGTGCGTTGGCGCCAAGCCATTGCCCGACCATTCCGCCCATCGACAGGCCGCACCAGTTGAATGTCTTCGCGCCGACGCTGTCCGCGACCGCGAGCGCATCGCGGCCGAGCCGTTCCATGGTGTACGGACCCTTCGGCACTCCCGACTTGCCGTGGCCGCGCCGGTCGTAGCGCACCAGACGGAAGTGCTGCGACCATGTCTTGGCCTGCTCGTCCCACATGTGGAGGTTGGTGCCCAGCGAATTGCACAGCATCAGCACCGGCGCATCGGCCGGTCCTTCGACCTGAACGTTGATGGTGCAGCCGTCGTCGGTTTGGATCTGGGGCATCGTTTCCTCACGGGTGGAAGTGCGTGTTCGGTAGGCGGGCGCAAGCCTAGCATCAACCGGCGCGGCTTTTTCAATCCTGCTGTGCCGGATATTCAGGCGCGTTTGCGTTCGGCGGGAGGTTCGGTTTCCGAGGCTTCGGCCTCGACGCGGGCGAACATGTCGAGCAGGGCGCCCGGCTTGTCGTCGGTCCCGTCGCCGGTCTTCTGGTTCTCGATGTCCGGCGTCGGGGCAGGCGTCGCTTCAACGATTGGCGGTGCTGCTTCCTGGATTGAGGATTGCTGCATCTCTGCCGCGGGCGCAGAAGCGGCGACCGGATCGGCCGCGGGTTCGGGTGGAGGCGCTGCGTCTGCCATCGGTGCGGCTTCTTCCGCGGCAGTCTGAGGGGCCGGGACGGACGGATTGTCGGGCGATGTGGCGGCAGCGGCAGGCAACTCGGGCGTCACTGCGGAAGGGGCGGGCGTTTGTTCAGAGAGCGCCGGCTTGAGCGCTGGCCGCGGCGCGAATGTGTCGTCGATCCTCGGAAGCGTCGGCATGCCACCTGTCTTGGGCGTCGGCGTGTCGTCGGCCTTGGATGCCGGTGGCGCGATTTCGGCCTTCGCCTCGGCTTGCTTCGCGCCGGGCTCCTCAACCGCTGCTTGCTTCATCCTGGGCAAGGATGGTGCTTCAGCCGCCTTCGCAGCCGGTTCGCTCGGAGCAACTGCGGCCTGGGCGGTGGTGCCTGCAGCCGGCTTTGCCGCGCTGGCCGCGGCTGCGGTCGCGATCAGTGCCGAGGTCGCTGCCGCAACAGCGGAGAGCTGGTCGGGTTTGGCATCCGGCAGTTTTGGCTCAAGCATGTGACTGACGGAGCGGCGCACGGTGCGTCCCTGCGAGGATGCCACCAGCCGGTCGATGAAGTTTTGCGCCGATCCCTGGTAGTGGTTCGGTCGGAACAGACGCTCCAGCTCTGTCAGGCTGATCTGCAGCTTGACCTTGTCGTGTTCGGCCAGCAGTTCCTTGAAAGGCCGCCTCTGCTTTTCAGCCTCGCGTGCGATCTCGGCGACCAGGTCGTGCGCTTCCGCGCGTCCGAGTTTCTCGGCAAGCGCATAGGACACGGCTTCCGAGAACACGAGGCCTCCGGAGGCTTCGAGATTGGACTTCATGCGTTCGATGTCGACGGTGAGGCCTTCGGCAATCTCCACGACCGCGCGAAGGGTGCCCGACACCACCAGAGCCAGCGCAGGGAAGGTGGCCCATTCGGCCTGCCAGCCGCCGACCGAGCGCTCGTGCTCCTGAATCTGGGCGGAGAGAATGGTGTTGGCGAGATTCGGCGCGACCATGGCGGCGGAGAGCGCCGCTGCGGCGCCGACCGGACTGCGCGTATGCGGCAGCGTCGAGGAACTGCCTCGGCCCGGCACCTTGGGCTCGGCGACCTCGCCGATCTCGCTCTGCATCAGCAGCGAAATATCGCGGGCGATCTTTCCGCAGGTGCCGGCCAGGATCGCAAACGCGGCGGCCAATTCGGCCAGCCGGTCGCGGTGGCTGTGCCACGGACCGTCGGGCATCGTCAGGTCGAGCAGCGCGGCGAGCCGCTCCGAAACCTCGATGCCCTTGTCGTCGAGCGCGGCGAGCGTGCCGGCGGCGCCGCCGAATTGCAGCACCAGCGCTTCCTTGCGAAGCCGCCGCAGCCGCTCGCGCGAACGGCCGAGCGCGGCCGAGTAGCCCGCGAATTTCAGCCCGAGCGGCATCGGCAGCGCCTGCTGGAGCTGGGTGCGCGCCATTGTCATGTTGCGGCGGTTGCGGCCGGCCAGCGCGATGAACGCCTTGGTGCCGCGGTCGAGGTCGGCGAGCAGGAGGTCGATGACCGCGCGCAGCTCCAGCACCGCCGCCGTGTCGATGACGTCCTGGCTGGTGGCGCCCCAATGGACGTATCCGGCGGCCTTGCGGCTCGACTTGCCGACTTCGGCGGTGAGAGCGGCGACGAGAGGTGCTGCCGGATTGCCGGCGAGGGCCGAACTGTCCCGCAATCCGGCAAGGTCATAGAGTTCCGCCCGGCACGCCTCCGCAATGACGTTCACATGGCTGGACGGCACGATGCCCAGGGCCGCCTCGGCGCGCACCAGCGCGGCCTCGAAGTCCAGCATTCGCTGGATGCGGGGCCGGTCTTCGAGCACGGCACGCATGTCCGGGCTGGAAAACAGCGGCGCAAGCAGCGACGAAGACGACTGCGGATCAGGGGTCATAACCGGGCAAACATCTATTCTCCCGCAGGTCCATCGCCAACCCCCCATCGGGACGCGTGCGGCAAGGTGCTCGCCCGGTCTTTGCGAATGAAGCAAAACCGCCTAGGTTCGGCGTTAACCACGTTCCCAGAGGGATCGAACGGCGGTGCGGCCAGCCCTGCGGAAGGGGTACTTTCGGCCGCGTGGTTGTCTCTCAGCGATAAGGATTGCGACGATGGCTATGGTGATGACAGGCGAACAGCAACTCGATGCCCCGCGGGACAAGGTGTGGGCGATGCTGAACGATCCGGCCGTCCTCAAGTCCTGCATCCCCGGCTGTGAGACCCTGGACGTCATCGGCGAGAACGAGTTCCAGGCTGTTGCCACCAACAAGATCGGTCCGGTCAAGGCGCGCTTCAAAGGCAAGGTGCGGCTGACCGACATGAACCCGCCGACCAGCTACAGGATCAGCGGTGAGGGTGATGGCGGCGTGGCCGGATTCGCCAAGGGCGGGGCCACGGTCAACCTGTCCGACAAGGATGGCGGCACGCTTTTGACCTACAACGTCGAGGCGCAGATCGGCGGCAAGCTCGCCCAACTGGGGCAGCGGCTGGTCAACGGAGCCGCGAAGAAGATGGCGGACGATTTCTTTGCCCGTTTCGCCCAGGCGGTGAAGGGCTGATCCGCTCCGGCCGGCCTTGACCGCCCGGCCTTCGCAGGTTCAAGGTGGTCTTGTTCCAAAGACGGAATTGGGCGAAAAACGTCGAGTTTCGTGCCGTTTTTCTTCCCCGGCCGGAGATTGTGGGGGCAAAACGGGCCGTTAGACCCGGTTTTTGAGGAGGAGCCGAAAAATGCCTACCGTTTCGATGACGGTGAATGGGAAAGCCGTCAGCGCCGATATCGATGTTCGGACGCTCCTTGTGCAGTATCTGCGCGAGCATCTTCGGCTCACCGGGACCCACGTCGGCTGCGACACCTCCCAGTGCGGCGCCTGCGTCATCCACCTTGACGGCAAGGCCGTGAAGTCCTGCACGACGCTCGCCGTGCAGTGCGAAGGCGCCAGCGTCACCACCATCGAAGGTCTGGCCGCCCCGGACGGTCCGCTGCATCCGATGCAGGAGGCGTTCCGCGAGAACCATGGCCTGCAGTGCGGCTTCTGCACCCCCGGCATGGTGATGGCAGCGGTCGACATGGTGAACCGGCTCGGCAACGAGCTCGACGAGCAGACCATTCGCCACGAACTCGACGGCAATCTGTGCCGCTGCACCGGCTACCACAACATCGTGAAGTCCATTGCCGCCGGCGCCAGGGCGATGAAGGGAGCGGCCGCCTAGTTTCATCGGAGCTTCGCTCGAGGAGGAAGCCCATGTCTGCATCTGCGACCGGAATCGGCGCAGCCGTGCGCCGCAAGGAAGACTTCCGCTTCATTACCGGCAAGGGGCAGTACACCGACGACATCACCCGCCCCGGGGAGACCCGGGCGGCGTTCGTGCGCTCGCCCCATGCCCACGCGAAAATCAACCGCATCGACACGGCCGCCGCCGCGGCGATGCCCGGTGTGCTCGCTGTGCTGACCGGCTCAGAACTCGCCGGCGACAAGATCGGCAACCTGATCTGCGGATGGATGATCCATTCCAAGGACGGCTCGCCGATGAAGATGGCGCCGCATCCGGCACTCGCGGTCGGCAAGGTCTGCTACGTCGGCGATCCCGTGGCTGTCGTCGTCGCCGAGACGCTGGCCCAGGCCAGGGATGCCGCCGAGAAGGTCGTGGTCGACTACGAGCAGCTTCCTGCGGTCACCGATCTCGCCAGCGCGCAAAGCGGTCCGCAGATCCATGACGTCGCGCCGAACAACACGATCTACCAGTGGCACCTCGGCGATGCGAAGCCGGTGGATGCCGCCTTCAAGTCAGCCAAGCACGTCACCAGGCTCGATATCGTCAACAACCGGCTTGTGCCGAATGCGATGGAGCCGCGCGTTGCGATCGGCGAGTACGATCGTGGCAACGACAGCTTCACGCTCTGGAACACGTCGCAGAACCCGCACGTTGCACGCCTCGTGATTGCGGCGTTCGTCGGCATGGCGCCGGAGAACAAGCTCCGTGTCATCGCGCCTGACGTGGGCGGCGGCTTCGGCTCCAAGATTTTCATCTACAACGAGGAAGTGGTCTGCCTCTGGGCGTCGAAGAAAGTGGGTCGTCCGGTCAAATGGACCTCCGACCGCTCCGAAGCCTTCGTGTCGGATGCGCACGGCCGCGATCACGTCACGCACGCGGAAATGGCTTTCGCCGAGGATGGCAAGATCACGGCCCTGCGCGCCAGGACGATCGCCAATCTCGGCGGCTACATGTCGACGTTCTCGTCGTCGGTGCCGACCTATCTCTACGCCACGCTGCTGTCCGGCCAGTACAACATTCCGGCGATCTACTGCGAGGTCGATGCGGTCTACACCAACACGGTGCCGGTGGATGCCTACCGCGGAGCCGGACGGCCCGAAGCGACGTTCGTGGTGGAGCGGCTGGTCGAGGTCGGGGCACGCGAACTCGGCCTCGATCCGGCGGACCTGCGCCGGCGTAACTTCATCACGGCGTTCCCGCACCAGACGCCGGTCATCATGACCTACGACGCGGGCGACTATCAGGCGTCGCTGAAGAAGGCGATGGAGATCGCCGACGTCAAAGGTTTCGGCAAACGCAAGCGTGAGGCCGCGCGTCACGGCAAGCTGCGCGGCATCGGCTATTCCACCTACATCGAGGCGTGCGGGATTGCGCCGTCGCAGGCGGTGGGTTCGCTTGGCGCAGGCGTCGGCCTGTGGGAGTCGGCGGAGGTCAGGGTCAACCCGACCGGTTCGGTCGAGGTTCTGACCGGCTCGCATGCGCACGGCCAGGGCCACGAGACCACCTTCGCCCAGCTTGTCTCGGAGCGGCTCGGCATTCCGATCGACAGTGTCAGCGTGGTGCACGGCGACACCGACAAGGTGCAGTTCGGCATGGGCACCTACGGCTCGCGCTCCGGCGCGGTCGGCATGTCGGCAATCGTCAAGGCGCTCGACAAGGTCGAAGCCAAGGCAAAGAAGGTGGCTGCCTACATGATGGAGGCGGCGGAAGGCGACATCGAATTCAGGGACGGCCAATTCACCGTCGCGGGCACCGACAAATCGGCTGCCTGGGGTGACGTGGCCCTGAACGCCTACATCGCGCACAAGTTCTCCGGCGCCCAGCTCGAGCCGGGTTTGAAAGAGGGCGCGTTCTACGATCCGACCAATTTCACGTTCCCGGCGGGCTGCCACATCTGCGAGGTCGAGATCGACCAGGAGACGGGCCGCACCGAGATCGTCGGCTGGACCGCGGTCGACGACTTCGGCGTTGTCATCAATCCGATGATCGTGGAAGGGCAGGTGCACGGCGGCGTCGCGCAGGGCGTCGGCCAGGCGCTGCTCGAAGGCGCGGTGTACGACAAGAGCGGACAGCTCGTCAGCGGCTCGTTCATGGACTATTCGATGCCGCGCGCCTGGAATTTTCCGTCGCTCAAGGTGGATACGACGATGACGAAGTGTCCGTCCAATCCGCTCGGCATCAAGGGCTGCGGCGAGGCGGGCGCGATCGCAGCGCCGGCCGCGGTCATCAACGCGATAACCGACGCGATCGGAACGGAAGATCTGGCCATGCCGGCGACCTCCCAGGCGGTCTGGGCGGCAATCCGGCGGGCAAATGCAATGCAACGCGCAGCGGAATAGGAATAGGGAGACGACGTCAGATGTACGCATTCAAATATCACCAGCCGAAGACCGTGCGTCAGGCGGCCAACCTGCTCGCCAAGTTTCCGGAGGCCAAGGTTCTTGCCGGCGGACACTCGCTCCTCCCGGTGATGAAGCTGCGGCTCGCCAGCCCGTCCGACATCGTCGACATCAACAAGGTCGAGGGCATGTCGGGCATCGAGGTGAAAGGGCGCGCGGTGGTGATCGGCGCGCTGACGCGGCACTTTGAAGTCGCGAATTCGAAAGAACTCAAGGAGGTGCTGCCCGCGCTTGCGGGCGTGCCCGGTTCGATCGGCGACCCGCATGTGCGACATCGCGGCACGATTGGCGGTTCGATCGCCAACAACGATCCGAACGCCGACTATCCGTCGGCGTGCCTGGGGCTCGGCGCCACCATCATCACCAACAAGCGGCGCATCGCGGCGGATGACTTTTTTACCGGCATGTTCTCGACCGCGCTGGAGCCGGACGAGATCATCACCAGGGTGAGCTTCCCGATCGCCAAGAAGGCGGCGTATCAGAAGTTCAAGCACCCGGCGTCCGGTTTTGCGCTGGTCGGCGTGTTCGTGTCCAAGCGCGGCTCGGATATCCGTGTGGCGGTCACGGGTGCCGGGTCGAACGGCGTGTTCCGCGTCACGGCCTTCGAGGAGGCGCTCAAGAAGCGTTTCTCGCCGAAGTCCATCGAAGGCATGACGGTGCCGGCCGACGGCATGAACTCCGACATCCATGCCAGCGCCGAATACCGCGCGCATCTGATCGGCGTATTGGCGCGGCGTGCGCTGGCGGCGGCGTAGCCGTCGAACCTGCAGGGATGCCGTTATGGCCGGGCCGCAAGCCCGGCCATAACGCTTCTGGCGCTCATCGGCTGGTTCTCATCGGCGTTTCAGGTGATCGGCAAACCGCCGGTCGAACCAGTCGTTGAGCAGGGTCTTCTCGTAGGTCAGCGCATCGCCGGACCGCGCGCCGGGACGACTGAGATAGAAATGATCGGAGACGCTGTCCTCGCCCGAGGCAATGGTCCTGCCGTTCCGGGTCAGCACGTAGCGCAGCCGCAGGCTGGGGGGTGTTGCGCCGGTCATGATGCGGGGGAAGGACGGGCCGCGGACCGGGTGTTCGATCCCCGCCAAGTTGATGTCGAGAACTGTGACGGAGAGGTCGAGCCCCGGGCCGAGCTGCGCTCCAAGGCGCTGCAGGTACAGGCGGAGTTCCCGCTTCACGTCGCCGTTGCGACGGTCGATATCCGTGAAGCCGGAGGGATCGGCGAACGCGACCTTGACGCCTGCGGTCGCAGGCGAGGCCCACGCGGCGGCGGTGGCGAGAAGCAGGGCGGGGCACGATATGAAGCGCATGACGTTTCTCCTCATTGGCCCGATACCATGATAACCCGCGACGGCGCCTTGATTTCCCGGAATTGGTCGAAGATGCAGCCATGCGGCGCCGATGGGGCGAAAGCCGGGACAAATGCGGTCTCCGGAGGGTAGATTGGGAACCATGAAACAGAACACCGCCAGGCCCGTCCCCGCGTCGATTGATGCCACCCTGAAGCTCCTCTCCGAGGCCGAATATCTGGCGGACCGGGCGCTGGGGACGGTGTTGTTCCTCGCCCTGAAGATGGGCCGGCCGCTGTTCCTTGAGGGCGAGGCCGGCGTCGGCAAGACCGAGATCGCCAAGGTGCTGTCGCAGACGCTGGGCCGCCGCTTGATCCGGCTGCAGTGCTACGAGGGGCTCGATGTGGCCTCGGCCGTCTACGAGTGGAACTACGCCGCGCAGATGATCGCCATCCGCGCCGCGGAAGCCGTAGGCGAGCGAAGCGACGCCGTCCTTCGGACGGCTTTGGGCAACCGCAACCGCGAGCAGATCGAGGCCGACGTCTTCTCCGAGCGGTTCCTGATCAAGCGGCCGCTGCTGCAGGCGCTGGAGCCGGATCCCGCCGGGGCGCCGGTGCTGCTGATCGACGAGCTTGATCGCAGCGACGAGGCGTTCGAGGCGTTCCTGCTCGAAGTGCTTGCGGACTTCCAGGTCACCATTCCCGAGCTCGGCACCGTCAAGGCCGAGCATCCGCCGATCGTCATCATCACGTCGAACCGCACCCGCGAGATTCACGACGCACTCAAGCGCCGCTGCCTCTATCACTGGGTCGGCTATCCGACCGCCACGCGCGAACTGGAGATCGTGCGGACCAAGGTCGCGGGCGTCGGCAAGAGGCTGTCCGAACAGGTGGTCGGTTTCGTGCAGACGCTGCGCAAGCAGGACCTCTTCAAGTCCCCCGGCGTCGCCGAGACGCTCGACTGGGCGACCGCCCTGACGGAACTGGATGCGGTGGCGCTCGATCCCGCGACGGTTTCCGACACGCTCGGTGTCCTGCTGAAATACCAGGACGACATCGCCAAGCTCGAAGGCGGCAAGGTGAAGGAACTGCTGGATCAGGTGCAGGCGGAGCTGCGGGCGGCGGAGTAATGCGATGCAGGCACCGCAACCCGACCCGCAGGGCAAGCTCGCCGAGAATATCGTCTATTTTGCCCGTGCGCTGCGTGCGGCCGGCATTCCGGTCGGGCCCGGCTCGGTGCTGGATGCGCTCAACGCGGTGCAGGCCGCGGGCGTCGGCACCCGCGAGGATTTCTACTGGACGCTGCACGCCGTGTTCGTGAAGCGGCACGACCACTCGATCCTGTTCGACCAGGCCTTCAAGATATTCTTCCGCAAGCGCGGCTATCTTGAGCAACTCATCGCGATGATGTCGCCGGAAATGTCCGGCGCTCCGGTGGAGCAGCCGCAGGCTTCGCAGCGCGTTCTCGATGCGCTGTTCTCCGGAGCCGAGAAGTCCGAGCGCGAGAAGGACCAGGTCGAGATCGATGCGCGTTTCACGGTGTCTGACCGCGAGGTTCTGGAGAAGCGCGATTTCGCGCAGATGACGGCGGCCGAAGTGGCTGCGGCCAAGGACGCCATCAAAAGCCTGGTGCTGGGCTTCGACGAGGTTGTGACGCGGCGGCTTGCGCCCGATCCGCACGGCCACCGGATCGATCTGCGCCGGACGCTGCGCTCCAGCATGAAGGGTGGCGGGGCGGTGATCGATCTGAAGTATCGCGGCAGGAAGCGGCGGATTCCGCCGATCGTGGCGTTGCTCGATATTTCGGGCTCGATGAGCCAGTACACCCGGCTGTTCCTGCATTTCCTCCATGCCATCACCGATGAGCGAAAGCGCGTCTCGACTTTCCTGTTCGGCACCCGGTTGACCAATGTCACCCGCGCGCTGAAGGAGAAAGACCCGGACGAGGCGCTTGCCGCCTGTTCGGCGACGGTGATGGACTGGTCGGGCGGCACGCGGATCGCCACTTCGCTCGCGGCCTTCAACAAGCAGTGGTCCCGCCGGGTGCTCACCCAGGGAGCGGTGGTGCTTCTGTTCACCGACGGCCTGGAGCGCGACCCGGACAACCGCCTTGGCTTCGAGATCGACCGGCTGCACCGATCGTGCCGCCGTCTGATCTGGCTCAATCCATTGTTGCGGTTCGACGGCTTCGAGCCTCGCGCGCGGGGCATCCGCGTGATGCTGCCGCACGTTGACGAATTGCGCCCGATTCACAATCTGGAATCGATGGGCCAGCTCTGCCGGGCGCTTTCTGAGCATGGCAGGAATGTGGACCCGAAGACCTGGCTGGCTAGAGTAGCGTAATATCCTTCTGTATATAACGAGGGCGGCCATGGCCGCCGCACGCAAAGGAGGCCGAAATGCTTGCTCGCGACGAAGACATTCTCCGGGCCGCCGAGGACTGGAAGAAAGCGGGGCGGGGTGTGGCGCTCGCCACCGTGGTGCAGACCTGGGGGTCCGCGCCTCGTCCGGTCGGCTCGAATCTCGTGATCGACGATCAGGGCAATTTCCTCGGCTCGGTGTCCGGCGGTTGCGTCGAGGGCGCCGTGGTGACTGAGGCCATCGACGTGATCGAGTCCGGCAAGCCGAAGACGCTGGAATTCGGAGTCGCCGACGAGGCGGCCTGGAAGGTGGGCCTGTCCTGCGGTGGCACCATCCGGGTGTTCGTGGAAAAGGTGGAGTGATGCGTCTCGATATCCTCAAAGCGCTGAATGAGGAGCGTGCGGCCCGGCGCGCCGCGGTCGTTGTGACCCATCAGGAGAGCGGGACGCAAAGGCTCGTCACCGCAAGGGACGTCCCGTCCGACCCACTCAAGTCCGTGCTGGAAGAGCACCTGCGGACCGGCAAGAGCGGCATGGAGGACACGCCGGAAGGTCAGGTGTTCCTCACGGTCCATGTGCCGTCGCCGAAGCTGGTCATCACCGGCGCGGTCCATATCAGCCAGACGCTGGCGCCGATCGGCCGGTTGGTGGGATATGACGTGACGATCGTCGATCCGCGCACCGCGTTCGCGACGCCGGAGCGGTTTCCTGACGTCAACGTATTGGCCGAGTGGCCGGATGTGGCGCTGCCGCCAGTCGGCATCGACCGCTATACGGCGTTCGTCGCATTGACCCACGATCCCAAGATCGACGATCCGGGACTGACGCTGGCGCTCAAGAGCGATTGCTTCTATATCGGCGCGCTCGGCTCGCGGAAGACGCATGCTCGCAGGCTGGTACGGCTCAAGGAGGAGCGCGGCTTCACGGATAACGAGCTGGGCCGCATCCATTCGCCAATCGGCCTCGACATCGGCGCCATCTCGCCGGCCGAAATTGCCGTTGCGATCATGGGCGAGATCACCGCGCGGCTGCGGCAGGTAGAAGCAGCATGAAGTTCGGCCCTGTCTCCCCGCAGGACGCACAGGGAGCCACCGCCGTCCATACCATCCGTAAGGACTCGCTGGTTCTCAAGAAGGGCACGCTGATCGGCCCTGATGAGTCAGCCGCGCTGAAGGCCGCGGGCATCGAGCAGATCGTGGTGGCGCGGCTCGAGCCCGGCGACGTGCCGGAAGACGAGGCGGCAGCCGCGATCGCGACCGAGGTTGCGGGCGAGGGGGTGCGGGTTGATCACGCGTTCACCGGGCGCGCCAATCTGTTTGCGGAATGGGCCGGTGTCCTCGTGGTCGACAAGGACGGGATCGACAAGCTCAACCGTGTCGATGAGGCGATCACGCTGGCGACGCTGTCGGCCTACAAGCCCGTGGTGCCGGGAGAGATGATTGCCACGGTGAAGATCATTCCGTTCGCGGTGAGTGCGCCGTCGCGCAACGCCGCACTGCAGGTGGCCAACCGATCTTTCGTTCGCGTCGCTCCTTACAGGATCACCAGGGTCGGCGTCATCTCCACGATGCTGCCGGGACTGTCTTCGAAAGTGATCGACAAGACGCTGAAAATAACCGGAGAGCGGCTGGCGCCCGCGGGCGCGCATATCGTTTCCGAACGGCGCGTCCCCCACGAGCAGACGGCGCTGTCCGCCGCTCTCGACGAGGTTCTCAACGACGGTGCCGAGCTTGTGGTGGTGTTCGGCGCCTCCGCCATCGCCGACCGCCGCGATGTCATTCCCGCCGCGCTGGAAGGCGCGGGCGGCCGGATCGAGCATTTCGGCATGCCGGTCGATCCCGGCAATCTGATGCTGGTCGGGCGGGCGCGAGGCCAGCCCATCATCGGTGCGCCTGGCTGCGCGCGCAGTCCGAAGGAAAACGGCTTCGACTGGATTCTGATGCGGTTGCTCGCCGCGCTGCCGGTGTCGCGTTCGGATATCACCGGCATGGGCGTCGGCGGGTTGCTGATGGAAATCGTGACGCGCCCGCAGCCGCGCGATGAATCCGTGAAGGTTGACGGCCGCCGTGTCGCTGCGGTGATCCTCGCCGCAGGCCGCTCGACCCGGATGGGTGGCCCCAACAAGCTGCTGGCGGAGATCGGCGGGCGCCCGCTGGTTCGCATCGCGGCCGAGGAGGCGCTGCGTTCGAAGGCACGGCCGGTGATCGTGGTGACCGGTCACCAGCGCGAACAGGTGGAGGCGGCGCTCGCCGGCCTCGATCTGAAGGTTGTGCACAATCCGCAGTTTGCCGACGGCCTTTCGACCTCGTTGCGCGCCGGGCTTTCGCAGGTGCCGGCAGACGTCGACGGTGCGGTGATCTGTCTTGGCGACATGCCGCAGGTCGGCGGCTCTCTGATCGATCGGCTGATCGGGGCGTTTGATCCCGAGCGAGGCGTGCTGGTGGTGGTCCCGAACAGCGACGGCAAGCGTGGCAATCCCGTGCTGTGGTCGCGGCGGTTCTTTCAAGAACTCGAGGCGCTTGAGGGGGATGTGGGTGCCAGGCATCTGATCGGCCGCTATCCGGAGGCGGTCGCCGAAGTCTCCATCCCGGGCGAGGCTGCGTTAACCGATATCGACACGCCGGAGGCGCTCGGCCGCGTAAAGGCCGTGCTGGAGAAAGGTTAATTCGTATCTTTTGCCGCGGCGGTGGATTGGCGCATTGCGCAAGCGTGTTACCCCCATTTAACAAGTTGTCCGTAGGTTTCCTCCGGGTGGGGGTGAATGCGATGCGCTATTTGATCCGCACAGGTCTGAGCATTGTCTTTGGTGGCATGTTGTTGATCGCAGCGACGGTCAACGGACTTGCCGCCGGTGCACTCGCGATCGGCGCGTGCGCGGCCTACGGCTATGCCTACGATTACCCTACCTCCGAAGAGGCCCAGGAAGCCGCCCTGAAGAAATGCTCGGGCGACTGCAAGCAGGTGGTCACGACCAAGAAGGGCTGCGTGGCGTTTGCCATCGATGGCCGCAAGCCTTGCGGTCCCAATGGCTTTGCCAACGCGTCGCGTCTTGGCGCGGCTCAGAACACGGCCCTGAAGTCCTGCTACAAGCATGGCGGCAAGGACTGCGTGATCCGCGCCTGGATCTGCGACGCCAAAGGGTAGGGCATTCGGCTGAACCGCCGCTGGCCGTCGCCTAGCGCCTCATCAGCAGACCGACCTTGGCATAGAGTCCGCCGCGATCGTCGCTGTCGTATGCCCAGCCGAGGCCGCCGGTCCATTCGACCATCGCCGTACGAAGGCCCGTGACGTGTATTCCCGCGCGGACCTGATGATAGTTGTCGCCGGCGGCAAATCCCTGCACCTCGGGTCCGACATAATAACGATCGAATGCCTTCCAGCCGAATGCCGCCCGCACGTTGTAGCTTGCGTCGATGGTTGAAACGGAGCCGTCCGCTGCTGCCATCGTGAGTGGAGAGGGTTCGTACCAGAGTTCGGCGTTGATCCGGAGGCCCGCGTAACTGCCGCGCAGGCTGGCCGACGGATCGTCGGGCGACAGGCGGTGATCCTGCAGGTCGAGGCCGGCGAATACGCCGGCGATGAACTTGCCGCGCACAAAGCGCCAGCCGGGCAGGACCGCCGCAGTCAGCATCCGTCCCGTCACCTTGGCGCCGCCCGGCGCCCCGGAGACGTAGCGATACGTCCCGCCGCCGAACGTCGTCTTGAGTGCGAAGCCGTTGGTGTCGATGCCGCTCGGCGACCAGACGAGACCGCCGTGCAGAAACCCGCCGTGACTCCAAAGATCGCCAACCGAAAAGAGCAGAAAGCGTGGGACGTCCATCCCAGCGGGGCGCTCGTCCGCCACCGCAGGCGTCACGCACAGGCTGACGGCCGCGACCGTCGCCACCACGCCCCCAACGCAACGCATCGAGGCCCCCCAGCCTCGCACCGCTTTTCCCCAGGCGGTGTGCCCTCAGATTAATCGCGTCCTGGTTGTAGAGTCCATATGAAGGCAGGCTCAAAACGGAGCCAAGCGAACTGACCGCTGCCTTCCCGCCGGGCCGCCATGCAACCGGTGGGTCAGACCGTCGAAATCGGAATAGGTGCACCGGCAACCATGGCGTATAGGGAGGCATACTGCGACTGTGGCCGATTCCGTGTGATCCGATGGCAAGTCTTGCTGCACTGACCGCTGACGAAGAGACGCGCCGGCGCCTGTCCATCGGCTTCAACAATTTCGCCCATGCGGTGGATCACTACGTCATGCTGATCTTCCCGACCGTGGTGATCGGGCTGATGGCAGTGTACGGCCGCACCTACTCCGAACTGATCGCGCTTGGCACTGCATCGTTCTTTGCCTTCGGGCTGTTCTCGCTGCCCGCAGGCTGGCTCGCAGACCGCTGGAGCCGCCGCAACATGATGGTGGTATTCTACATCGGCTGCGGTCTGAGTCTGATCGGGGCGGCACTGGCCCCCGATCTCATTGCGCTCGGTGCTGCCCTGTTTGCGCTCGGCGTGTTCGCCTCGATCTACCATCCTGTCGGAACCGCGATCGTGGTGTCCGAGGCCGTCAATCGCGGCCGCACGCTCGCCTTCAACGGCGTGTGCGGCAACCTTGGCGTGGCGTTCGCCGCCGGCATCACCGCCGCACTGACCGCATGGATTGGCTGGCGGGGCGCATTTCTGGTTCCGGCTGCGGTCTGCATCCTGACCGGCATCGCCTATGTGATGCTGGTGCCGGACGACCGGCACAAAAAGGCGGGCCGCAGCTCGATACCGGAGGTGAGGCTGGCCATCTGGCTGATGGTGTCGGTGTTCGGTCTGTTCGTCCTGATCGGCGTGACCGCGGGCCTCGTGTTCAACACGGTCACCATCGCACTGCCCAAGCTGATCGATGAGCGCATCGGTCACGGCATTTCGCTTGCGGTGGTGGGCGGCATGGCGACCGTCGTGCTTCTCGCCGGCGCGGTCGCGCAATTCACCGTCGGGCGCATCCTGGACAAATATCCGCCGCACCTGATCTTCGCTGTGGTGGGCTTCCTTCAATTCGTCGGCGTGGTCTGGATGGTCTATGCGACGGGATATGCGTTGCTGCTCGCGCTGGCCTTTGCGATGGCGTTCGTCTACGCCCAGGTCACCGTCAACGACTTCGTGATCGCACGCTATACCGCCGACGCCTGGCGTGGACGGGTCTATGCGGTGAGGTATTTCATCACCTACCTGATATCGGGTGCGGCGGCTTCGATGATCGCGCTCCTGCATGCCCGCGGGGGCTTTGATCTCGTGCTCGGCGTTATCGCGGTTGTTGCGCTTGGCTTTGTGATCGGGACTGCAATGGTGGCGCTGCTGGTCAACGGCACCGAGCGTGCGAGTCAGACACTCCAGCCCGCCGAGTAGTCTGTCAGTCCCTGTTTCGTGTTGCGTCGGTCGGTGCGTTCGGCTCGAACAGCGCGGAATTGGCTATGGCTGGCACAGGCTTGCTTCTCCACCGGGTTCTGGATCGGCGGCGCGACGCCGTCGCGCTGATTTCCTGGGGCATCGTCGGGCTTGTGTTCGTGCGACTTTGCGTGGCGTGGGCCGGGCCGCTCTCCAACGACGAGGCCTATTACTGGATGTGGTCGCGCAACCTTGCGGCCGGGTATTACGACCATCCGCCGATGGTGGCGGTGCTGATCCGGCTGAGCACGGCCGTCTTCGGCGACACGCCGTTCGGCGTTCGTGCGCTGAGCGTGCTGCTCGGGCTGCTGGCAAGCTGGGCGGTCTGGCGCGCCACCGTGGCGTTGTATGCCAGCGAGACGCTCGGGGCCTTCGCGGCGCTCTACTTCAACCTGACGCTGTTCGTGGCGGCCGGCACGGTCATCGTCACGCCCGATGCGCCGCTGCTGATCGCATCGGCTTTCGTCCTTCTTTTCCTGGCAAAGGTCTTCCAGACCGGACGGGGCATCTGGTGGCTTGGAGTCGGCGTCGCAGCCGGCCTGGCACTGGCTTCGAAATACACCGCGTTGTTCTTTGGGCTCGGTATTCTGATCTGGCTGTGTTGGGAGCCTGCATTGCGGCGCTGGCTGCTGACGCCGTGGCCCTATCTCGGCGGTCTCGTGGCGCTTGCGATCTTCCTTCCGGTGCTGCTCTGGAACGCGGACCACGACTGGATCTCGTTCCTCAAGCAGGGCGCGCGGGTCGGAATCCGCGGCGAGTTCACGCTGCGCTATCTTGGCGAGCATTTCGCCGCGCAGTTCGGCATGGCGACACCGGGCGTGTTCGTTCTCGGACTGATGGGCTTGGCCGCCATGCTGTACGGGCAGGGCGGTCCGCGGCCTGTGCGTCTGTTGATCGGTGTGCTGGTGTGGCCGCTTGCGATCTATTTCGTCTGGCATTCGTTCCACTCCCGCGTCGAAGGCAACTGGACCGCGCCGCTGATCCCGGCGTTTGCGGTTGCCGCCGCGGTGGCGGCTCACCGTATCGAATGGCACGGCCGTCCTGCGCAATGGGCGGGGCTGGCCCGCCGCACCGCGGTGCCGATCGGTCTCGGCGTGACCGCCCTGATCTATCTGCAGGCCGTGTTCGGCATCGTCCCCGTCGGTGTGGCCGATCCGACGGCGCGGCAACTGGGCGCGGGATGGCCGGCGCTGGCGGCCAGGATCGATGCGCTGCGGCGGGAGGCGGGGGCGCCGGTGGTGGTCGGTACGAATTACGGCACGGTCGGCTGGCTTGCGTTCTACCTGCCGGGGCGGCCGCCGGTGGTGCAGGTGAACGAACGCATCCGCTGGGTGGACGCGCCGGAACCCGACCCGGCGCTGTTCAAGGGGGTCGTGCTCTACGTCTGCAAGGCGCCCTGTGCGGAGGCGGCGACCGTGACCGGCAGGTTCGCGAACGTCACCGATCCGGTGACCCTGCCACGGCTCCGCCATGGCGTCGTCATCGAGGACTATCTGGTCTGGCGCCTCTCCGGATCGAAGGGCGATCCGCTCGACCGCAGCCCGCCGCCGGAGTTGCGCGGTCGCTAGGCGAACGGCACCGGCACCAGATCGGTGACCCGGGCTCCGGTCTGCTCCGACACGATCTCCGCGATTTTCTTGCGGTGGCAGCAGTCGACGTCACGTTCGAAGCAGAGCAGGCAGACTCGTTTGCCGCGCTCGACCAGCGCTATCAGCTCGGCCATCTCGTCTTTGGCGCCTTGGCTCCCGAGATGTTTGCCGTAGATGCGCCACATGGTCTTCATGTCGCCTGAGCGCGCGGCCTCGCGGCCTTCGGCCGGGGTTCCCAGTTTCTGCAGATGGATGTAGGCGATGCCCGCTTCGTCCAAAGAGGCTGCAAGCTGCCGCTTGGAGAAGCCGGCCTTGCGGGAGGCGGCCACGGCGCGGGTGTCGATCAGCAGCTTCACGCGGGCGCGCTTCAGTTCGCCAAGCACAGCATCGGGCGTGGATTTTTCGTACCCGATGGTGAAAAGCGTGAGCTTTGCTGCGCGTTTGGCCATCACTTCAGCCTTTCGATCAGCGCCATGGCGCCGGCCGGAGCGCACACCTTTCCCTCGTGGATGACATAGGCATAGACGTCGCGCGGCTTGCCTTTCTTGCCGGCAGCGCCCACCCGCTTGAGATCCTCCGGCTCGCCCCCCTCGGCCCAGGTCCGCAGCCGTTCGGCCCAGGCCTTGATGTCCTTCGGCGGGTACGCGGTCGGCACCGTATCCTGGCCCTTTTGCAGCCGGGCATAGACGAAGTCGCCGGTCACATCGGCGATCGAGGGATAGGTCACGTGGTCGGTGTACACGACCGGCATCGAGAACTTGCGCAGCAGCGCGATGAATGCGGGCGAGAGGAAGCTGTCGTGACGCACCTCCACCACATGGCGGAGCGGCCGGCCGTCGTGCTTGTCGGGCAGCAGCTCGAGGAAGCCGCCGAAGTCGGCCTCGTCGAATTTCTTGAACGGGGCGAACTGCCACAGCAGCGGCCCGAGCTTGTCGCCCAGCTCCGTCGGGCCTGAATCGAGGAAGCGTTTGATCGAATCCCCGGCGTCTCGCAGCACGCTCCTGTTGGTCACGAAGCGCGAGCCCTTGAGCGCGAACACGAATCCGTCGGGCACCTCGGACGCCCATTTCCGGTACGTTTTCGGCGACTGGGTCCGGTAGAACGTGCCGTTGACCTCGATGGAGGTCAGCCGCTCCGCCGCGTAGGACAGCTCCTTCGCGTGGGGCAGGCCCTTCGGGTAGAACGTCCCGCGCCACGGCTCGAACGTCCAGCCGCCGATCCCGATGCGGATATCGCCTGATTTGCCTGTCATAACAGCGTCATGCCGCTGGTTTAGACACCCGCCAAGTGGCGGTGGTGCTGCGTCGTTTGTAGAGCATCGCCGCCAGGACGGCCACGAAGACGGCAAGGCGACGCCGGATGAACGCGCGCCTTATCGCTCGTGGTCGTTACCATTTTGCGGCGCACCTTGCGAGCGGTGCGAGACTCAAGCGAGTGTGCAAAAGCATCACTGCGTGCTCGCCCGGACATGACCGACCGAAAAGACAAGGCCAGCAAGATACCCTGGCTCCAGACTTGGCATCTGCGTTATTTGCGCAAGCCATCGGTGATCGCCCTTATCCTCGCCAACCTGATCCCCCTTTACGGGGTGATCTACTGGAACTGGGACCTGCTGACGCTGATGCTGGCCTACTGGCTGGAAACCGGCGTCATCGGTTTCTGGACCATCCTGCATCTCGGCCTCGCCGTCCGCTGGCTGGCGCTGTTCACGGTGCCTTTTTTCGTCGTCCATTTCGGCGGCTTCATGTTCGGCCACCTGCTTTTCCTCTGGACGCTGTTCGCCGGCAAGGCCGAAAAGAAGGTGGACCAGCTCGAGGACATGCTTCACCTGCTGCCCGAATTTCTCCTGCGCAACTGGCTCTGGGTCGCGCTGGCGGGATTGTTCATCAGCCACGGCGTGTCGTTTGTCATCAACGTGCTGATGCCGTGGTGGCGAGGCCGGCTCGCGCAGACCACGCGGGGCAACGTGATGATGGGGCCGTACGGGCGCGTGGTGATCATGCACGTCACCCTGATCGTCGGCGCCGGGCTTGTGGCGTATTTCGGCACCCGGACGGCTGCGTTCGTCCTGCTGAT
>CAZGSW010000041.1:0-2140 GCA_964528635.1 uncultured Rhodoplanes sp.
CTCTCGATACTGGGCAGACCATTCGGCTGGAAGAGCGGCCAAGCGCCGCGTCGAGCCTAACGATCGCGAGGCGGACCGCCTATTGTCGGCCGCTGCTGCGATGGCCACACCGCCTGGAACATCGCAAACATGAATGCGGTGGTGAGGCCAAACAGCAGAACTCCAGCGAGCGACTGCAGGACGCCCATCATTTGCCAGTGCGGCGGTAAGGAAATATTCCCGGCGCCGAAACCGGTCATCGCACCGAGCGAATAGAGCATTGCGGTCTTGGCGTTGGGGAGTGCGCCCAGCGAAAGATAGGCGAGGGCCCATGCAATCGCCCCCAGGGCGTGCAGGACGACGATCAGCAGCACGGACACGCTCATGACCTCGGCAAACCGGACCATGAAACGGCGCCGAGCCTTTATCTCGCGCAGGAGGAAAGTGAACGCATCGTAGATAAACGCAAGGCCGAAGACGTGAATGATGACGTTCAACAAGATCAGCGGCAGGCTCCACGCCCAGTCCGTACCCCATGGGGCTTCGTTCAGAACATCCATCCCGCTGTCCTGCAAAACTTCGATCCGCAAGCTTTAAGCGCCCCTGCCGCAGTGCCGTGTCGCACTGCACCGCGCGTCCTCATCACCTAGCGGATCTGTGTCGGCAAAAATTGCCATTTCGCGCCAACCGGGGGATTGTCTGTATTCGCCTTGGAGCGACCCTGTAGCGGAGGCAGACGCTTACCGTGGTCGCCACTGGTCGCGAAAATCCCGCGGCGTAATGCCGGAAATCCGACGGAAAGCACGGGTAAAGTGCGCAGGGTCCGTGTAGCCGGATGAGAACGCAACGTCGATAATTCTGGCTTCCGTATCGCGCAGGAGTTTGGCAGCGTTCTCGAAGCGTACGGTGTCAACCAAACTCGAATAGGTCAGGCCTACACTGGCAAGCGTGCGCTGAAAGCTCCTGACGCTGGTGCCGGCCATTTCCGCGATTTCCGCGACGGTTGGAACGCCCTCGTCGAGGTAGGATGGCAACATCAATTTGAGCGTCCCGATAATTTCGGTGCCGGACAGCTCGGCTTCGTTTTCGGGCAGTTCCGACGGCGCTTTATTTGCAAGATTTGGCAGGCTCAGAAGCGAAACGGGCACATCAATCCATGAGGCGTGCTGGCCCGACAGGAATCGGGTATTCGGCCATAGGGACTCCGTTTCGCGACTGGGCGTATAGCGGGCCTCAAAGGCCATTATTGCCGGAACCCAGTCCGGTCCGGCGAACTGCCGAACGATGTGGACAGGGAAAACGTTCTGGAGCCATTGTGAGTGTTCCAGATGCAGTAGTCCGGTGGTGCCGGCGAGCCTGCTGCAAATTCTGACGTGGTCGTCGTAGCGCTCCAGCCACATTTGCAAATTTGTATCTTCAAGCCGTGCCCACTTGCACACTTGCTGCAACGCAGTGAATAGCGTTGGCGAATGGCCGACTGCGGCGCGTAACATTTTGCTCAAGTGACAAAATTGCACCCGTCGAGCCGCTTGAAATCCGAAATCCGTGATGCCTTGTGATCTCTGCGCTGCTTCCGCGAAATTGATGGCCGGCAAAATTGGTATGTAGTGAGCGGCCTTTTCTTCCAACGATGTCGGCAGACGAAACCTGGCCAGCAGCGCCGCCGTGGGGGCTCCGATCTCGTTATGAATATCGGCGAACGGAATGACGAATTGGCAACGGGTTAAGGGAATCCCGGTCATCTTGTCAGGTCCCCCGCCGCGGAAGTTGGCTTCTTGCCAGCCCGCCAGTGTTTGGCACGGGTAGGTTAGCAAATTTCCTGTCTGCTTTGCTCGTACCTTCGTGCTGCATCGCAGCAGACGCGCCGTCAGAATTCGAGCCGCCGGGGCATTCCCTTCAATCTGACATTGTGGCGGTTCATGGCCAGACGCGGCTGACGGCTTCACTCATAGTTTGCTGGAACGACGACTGACCAAAGCGGCAGGGGATTCCAACCTTTTACGACGTGCCGATGAAGCCGGTCCGTTTGCCATCCCGATACTCGGTACGAGCGGCGATCGCTGCGTCGCTGCGCGACGGTGACACATCTCTTCAGCGCACCGCGCGCCAACTCGGGCTGAGCTCCCGCTCGTTGCAACGTCATCTCGCCGAGACGGGTACC
>CAZGSW010000041.1:2240-5615 GCA_964528635.1 uncultured Rhodoplanes sp.
CATGCAGGCCGTCCGCACTGAGCCGTTCGCGATTGGCGCGAAATGGCAAGACGCGGCCCCTCCAGTTGGCGCGGAATACCCTACAAGATCGCCTCACGTCGAACGGGGAGAAGACCAGTGATGACGCTTCGCACCGCCCTTATCGCCATCGCCGCTGCCGGTCTGGCTTTCGCTCCGACGACGCTTTCCGCTCAATCGGTGCCCGGAACGAAGCCGCACGTTCCGCTGGAGAAGTCGATCGGACAGGCGAAGCCCGAGGTCGTTCCGTCGCTCTTTGTCCTTAATTCCCGCGGCGCCAGCCTGAAGGATGGAAAGCTCGTGCTCACGGGCGTCTCTCCGAATGCCATCGTATTTGCGGATCGCCCTGTGCGGTCCGCCGGACATGATCTGACGGCGCGGATTGTCGAGGATTGGGGCAACGGCAGCGACAATTTCGCAAAGGATCCGCCGAACGCAACGGTTTCCGGCTTCAAGAGGGACGGGTCGGCTGTTCTTGACGCGGTCGTTGTATTGAAGTCGCCCAAGCTTGAAGGCGGCAACCTGACCTTCGATGTCGATGTGCTCGAAGGCGATCTGACGGGAGCCGACGGCCCGGCTTCGGTCTTCATCGACATCATCGGCCGTCCATTCACGCCGCTCTCGTTCGCCGGAGTTGCGCGCCGAACGGCTTGGCGAGGCGCTTACTACCGCGGCGCGGCGATCGCCGGCGCGGCTGCCGTTGCGGGAGCAGCGGCGGCTGCGTATCCGTATCCGCCACGGTGTGGCTACTACCCCTATCCGCCTTGCTATTGAGCAATTCATGACGGTCAACGGCAAGCAGACAAGCTGCCGTTAATGCCAGTCCGGTGCTGTGACTTGTCTCCAGAGGATATCAACACGCTCTGGGACGCGGTGAGGAGGCGGTTGTGGTTCGAAGTCAAGCATCGAGGGTGCTGTACGGCGTTGTTGTTGCAGGTGGCCTTTTGCTCCCGCAACTCGCGCAGGCCGACGAAGGCGGCGTGAGTTTCTGGCTGCCGGGGTTCTTCGGAAGCCTGGCGGCGGCGCCGCAACAGCCGGGCTGGTCACTCGCGACGATCTACTATCATACCTCTGTTGGTGCCGGCGCGGACGTCGTGTTCGCGCGCCAGGTCCACCGTGGCCGGCTGAACACCAATTTCACCGGAAACCTTGTCGCGAACTTGGATGCCGACGCCGACCTGGGAATCGCGATCCCTCAATACGTGTTCGCAATGCCGGTTCTAGGCGGACAGGCGGCAGTTGCGGCGGTTATTCCCGGCGGCCGCAACAAGGTATCCGCGGACGCGACACTTGCGGCCGCGCTCGGGCCATTGGGGTTCATCCAGTCAGCCGGGCGAACGGACTCCGCAACAGGCTTCGGCGACCCTCTCCTGCAAGCTTCGCTGCGGTGGAATTTCGGCGTGCACAATGTGATGACCTACGTCACCGGAAACATTCCGATCGGCGCTTACGATCCGCAACGGATGGCCAATCTGGGCATCGGGCATGGTGCGATCGACGGCGGCGCCGGCTATACCTATTTCAACCCGCAGGCCGGGCACGAATTCTCCGCGGTCGGCGGCTTCACCTACAATTTCGAGAACCCCGATACCGATTACAAGAACGGTGTCGACTTCCATCTCGACGCCGCCGCTTCGCAATTTCTCAGCAAGCAGTTGATGGTGGGGCTGGTCGGCTACGCCTACCAGCAGGTTACCGGCGACAGCGGCTCAGGGGCTCAGCTCGGCAGTTTCAAGTCGCGCGTGTTTGGTGTCGGACCGCAGATCGGGTTCCTCTTTCCAGTCGGCGATCACCAGGGCTACCTGAACCTCAAGGGATACAAGGAATTTGGCGCCGAGAACCGGCCCGAGGGCTGGAATGTCTGGCTCACCTTTGCGGTCTCGCCTGCGCCGCCTTCCGCCGCGCAGCCACCGGGACGCTTGATCAGAAAATGAGCCTCGCGTCGTGAAGGGCGCCGGCAACACGCTTATCGATACTCGTCGTCGCGATTCGTCATCAAGGAGGTGCAAAATGAAGATTACCCGTCGGTCCGCCACGCTCGGCGGAGTGAGCTTGCTCGCGGGCGCCGCAATGAGCCAATCCGCCCTGGCTGAGCACGGAGCGTTCCTGGGAGTCGGTGAGAGCCTGGAGGAATTCTGGCTTGCAACCGACGCCTACATCTATGGCTACCCCCTCGTGACCATGGAAATGACCCGGCGGGTCCTGACCAACGTCGCGGAGCCGGCGGGAACGAAGGCGCCGATGGGGCAGTTCATCAAGATGCGCCACTATCCCGATGCTTCGTTCAAGGCCGTCACCGCCCCCAATGCCGATACGCTCTACACGACATCGTTCTTCGAAGTCGGCAAGGAGCCATGGGTGCTCAGCATCCCGGACATGCAAGGGCGCTACTTCCTGATGCCGATGCTCGACGGCTGGACCAACGTCTTCCAGGTGCCGGGGAAGCGGACCACGGGCACCGGCGCGCAGACCTATGCGATCACCGGACCGGGCTGGAAGGGCACGCTGCCCGCCGGCGTCAAGGAATACAAATCGCCGACCAACATCGTCTGGCTGCTCGGCCGCATCTACTGCAACGGCACACCGGAGGACTACGCAGCCGTGCACAAGGTCCAGGATCAGTTCAAACTGGTTCCGCTGAGCGCTTACGGCAAGCCCTATACGCCGCCTCAGGGCAAGGCCGATCCCTCGGTGGACATCAAGACGCCGGTTCGCGACCAGGTCAATCGTATGGATGCGGTGTCGTATTTCACGCTGCTCTGCGAGCTGATGAAGACCAACCCGCCATCCGAGGCGGATGCGGCCCAACTCGCCAGATTTGCCCGCCTCGGCATCGTCCCGGGACAATCCTTCGACGCGAGCAAGCTGAAGGCGGATTTTACGAGGCGGGTGCCCGACGTCGGGTACGACCGGATCATGCTTCAGTTCAAGATCAACAGAGCGATCAAGAAGGAGAACGGCTGGGCCTACACCACGAAAACCGGCATCTACGGCACGGACTATCTGATGCGCGGGCTCGTGACCGCCATCGGGCTCGGTGCGAATCGCCCGCAGGACGCGCTCTATCCGGTTTCGAAGACGGATACCGAGGGTCGCAAATACAGCGGAGCAAACAAGTACGTCATGCACTTCCCCAAGGGGCACCTGCCGCCGGTCGAAGCATTCTGGTCGGTGACCATGTACAATCCCGAGATGTTCTTCGTGAACAACCCGCTCAACCGGTACTCGATCAGTCCTCGACAGAACCTGAAGAGAAATCCGGACGGTTCGACCGATCTCTACATTCAGCATGAATCACCGGGCAAGGATAAGGAGTCGAACTGGCTTCCGGCGCCGTCCGGCGACTTCGTCCTGATG
>CAZGSW010000041.1:5715-18512 GCA_964528635.1 uncultured Rhodoplanes sp.
CAACGGATATTTGGACGTTCAGAAATTGACGTGCGCGCAACTGGCCGGCACGTGGCAGCAAGACGCTGACATGCTCACCACATGGTACAGCGGTTGGTACAATGGTCTTGCCCACAAGCATCTCCTGAACATCAAGAGAACGAAAGAAGCGGAGCACGAGGTCATCCTGTACTGCAAGGCCAATCCCGATAAGCGCATCATCGAAGCGATTGCGATCGTGTTTAAGGACATGCGGGCCAAACTCGGGATCAAGATGAAGCCGTAGGCGGGGTGGGCGATCGAACGTGTCGTAGCGTTCGATCGTGATGCACTTTGCACTTCCCCTTGGAGGAGGTGGCAGAACCCGAAGGTGGTTTATGGTGAAATGGTTTCCGATGCGCTCCACCTACCGCATTGGTCTCGTCGCGGCGGCCAGCATCGTGTGTCTGGGGGCGCGCGCCGACGATAAGAAAAGTTCGCTGTCGCAACAGCTCGCCAATCCGATCGCCAACCTTATCAGCGTTCCCATCCAATATAACGCGCTGTTTGGAGCCGGTCCCGACCGAAAAGGGACGCTTTCCGTGCTCGACATTCAGCCGGTCATTCCAATTCGCCTGAACGAAGACTGGAATCTCATCACGCGGACCATCCTGCCGATCGCCTATGCCAGCAACATTTTCAGTGGCGACGTCGGCGGTCTCGCGGATACGCAAGTGAGCCTGTTTTTGTCTCCCCAGAATGCAGGCCCAGGCGGGCTCATCTGGGGCGTTGGGGCCGTTGTCAATGTGCCGACCGCGACCGATCCGCTCCTCGGCACGCGCAAGTGGGGTGCCGGGCCGACCGCCGTGGCGCTTGTTCAGAAGGGACCGTGGACCGTCGGTGCGCTCGTCAATCAACTATGGACGCTCAACGGCAACGATATCAATGAAACCTTCATACAGCCTTGGGTCACCTACGAATTGGGGAATGGCCGGTCTGTCTCGATCACATCGCAGTCGTCATACGACTGGATTGAACATGAATGGACGGTGCCGCTGAACGTCGGCTTTGCGCAGATCGTCAATTTCGGTCAACAGCCCGTGCAGATTCAGATTGGGGGAATTTACATGCTTACTGCGCCGGCAGACGTGCCGAAATGGGGCCTGCAGACAACTCTGACCTTCCTGTTTCCGAAAGATGGACATTAAACTCATGCAGACAGGGGAACAGAGTGCGGCCAGCCGCAGATCGGAATCTCGTGCAAGGTGGGTCAAGGGGCGAATTGGTTTGGCTATGATAGGCGCAACGTCAGGTGGCCATCGCGACCGATTTCACGGTCGGTTGCCTGGCTACTTCGCCACCATCCGTCGTGGCGGGGGCGGAGACGCCGCAGCTGGCGAGATCGCGAAGGTCAGCCAGACGTTGAACCCTTCCGGCCGGTGCTGCGCGGCGAACTCATAGTAGCCCTTGAGATTGATATAGCCCTGCATTCCGCCGAGTGGAAAGATGTAGCCGACCTGCGGGCCGATGCCGGCCACGCGCGACTTGAAATCGCCGAGCGTGGCACCCGCGCCACTGTCGCCGGTGATCTGCTGATAGAGGTAGCCGACCACGCCGATATGAACCTGCTGCGAAATGAATCGCGAGGCACCCCAGTCGAGGTGAAAGCTGACCCCGTTCTGATAGTCGGTGTCGGGGTTGATGAAGTTGTAGGTCAGTCCGGCGACGGCCGACGCCTCCCAGCCGGTGGCCGGATTGAAATAGGTGTAGCCGCCGCCGCCGTCGATCGACCAGTGGCCGAGACCGATATTGGCAAGCCGTCCCGCGTCGTAGGCGCCGACCGGAATGTTGGCCATGCCATAGACCATGTAATTGTGGACGCCGTTGTTCCACTGCAGCTTGGCCTGCGGATAGAGATCGCCGAATCCCCACAGCGTGTCACTGACGCTGCGTGATGCGGCAAAGCCGATCGGGCCGAGCGCACCGGTCACGTTTGCGGTGACGTCGGCGTCCGATCGCCCGTAGATCGCCATCATCGACAGCGTGAGCCGGCCGCCGAGCACCGGACTGGCGAACGTGTAGCCCGGCACGACGATGCCGATGTCGACCTGCGCATCCAGCTCGGCATTGATGTTCACGTTCAGCGGAACGGTCCTGTTGCGGAAGTTCAGCGCACGCGAGGTGGCGACGTCGGCGCCGGCCGAAACGCTCGTATGATAGTAGACGTTGCCGAGCGACCATCCGGGCTGGGCCGGCACCGCCGCGAGACTGCCGAACGTGCCGGGTAGCCAGAAGCTGACGCCGCCGGCGTCGGCCCGCGCGTCCTGGCCCGTTGCGGTCAGCAATACCGCCAGCGCGACCGACGCAGCGATCCGGTTTCTTGTCATGGCTTCCTCCAGCGCCGTTCGCCTCTTGTCAGGGCACGATGTAGTTGAGTATTGCGAGTTGCCGCAGCACCACCCTGCGGATCACATGCGCGACCTGCACCCGGTCAGTGAAGATCGCGGCCGTTCCCGCGCTTCCGGCCGGCAGCCTGCTGGCAAATTCCTTGTCGTCCATGGCGATGCGAACCACGAACGGCAGCGCCGCGACGTCCGCCGTCGAGATCGCCAGTCCCGATGGCTGCACCTGTCCGGTCGAGACCGCCTGAAGGACGGCCTCCACCTTTCCGGCATGGATGGCTCCCGGTTGGAACTTGAAGGTCAGCTCCACCGGCTGGCCGGGGGCCACGTAGCGCGCATTGATCTGCGGAATCTCCATTCCGACGATCGTTTCCGAGGTGTCGATGAAGGCCATGACGGGCGCTGAGGCGGTGACCCGCGCGCCCTTGCGAAGCGCCAGATTGGTCACGTATCCGTCGGCCGGGGCGCGGACCACGGTCTTGTCCAGATTCCATTCGGCGCTGCTGAGCTGCGCCTTGAGCTGGTCGACCTCGGCCTGGCGTTGCTCGACGTCGAATGCGCGCCCGCTGTCGCGCTGCTGCAACTGCGCCATCTGGGACAGCCGCAGCTCCTGGAATCGAAGCTGGGCCGCCAGCGCATCGACAGTGGCCTGGTACGGCGTCGGATCGATGCGGAACAGCACGTCGCCCGCCTTCAGCGGCATGTTGGCTTGCACGGCGACCTCGGTCACCTCGCCGGAAACCTCGGGCACGATCTGCACGGAGTTGCGAACCACGCCGACGTCGCCTTGCGGCGCGCCCCATCCCATCGGGATGAACAGCCCGACGAGTAGCAGTAGCAGCACCAGAACCGGCGACAGCTTCCAGAACAGGTTGAACGGCACGATCCGCAGCCACACAAACAGCGCCAGGATCGCGATGTAGATGTTGAGCAGAACGACGATCATGGCGACGGCTCGGGGGAGACCGGCTGCGCCGGCCGTTCCGGCCGCGCCGGCACGTCGACGTAGGCCCAGATCAGGACCAGCGGCCAGAACACGAATCCGAAGATCAGCGTCGCCCAGCCGCCGATTGAGACGGCTTCCGCCCACGGGTGATTGCGTTTGCGTGCGATATGACCGGGCATCATGCCGAGCGCGACGAAGATGCCGACGCCTGTCGCGATCAGAACGACAAGAACGGTCCAGGCAAAGAAATCGAGAAACGACATCGCGGCACTCGAATCTTTTACGAAAGGTCGAACGATCGCTTCCAGCACGCGCCGGTCGGCCGCAAGACCGGCGTTCAGCGTACCGCAAAGCCAATGGCGGGATCAAAGGATTGCTCGTCCGGCAATCGGCGGGCGGCTGTTCTGGCAGGATGTGCATGGCCCGTGTGCCGGTCAGGTCTTCGCCGATGCGTGAATACCACTGCACTATTTCGTACTTGGACCGGTCGGGCCGCGTCGTCTGGCGGGAGAATCCCCGATCAATGACCGGAACGGCCTCAGCACAGGACTGGCCGCGATTTTTGCGGGGCAGATCCTCGCGCCCTGCAGAGACGCCGGCTGCTCATGCCCGCGTGACATCTGGTGTCCGATTCAGGACAATTCTGCCGGCAGCCGTCCTGGCGGTTGGATCGCCAGACGGCCCGTACACGCGCTTTGTCCGCGTGAATTCATGGAGGGTCGAATGAGTGACGGCGACACCACGGCTCGCAGGAATCAAGGTAATTTCAACAGACGCAACGTTCTGCTGGGCAGCACCACGCTGGCGGCGTCCGCTGCAATGTCTTCCGCATCAACGAGAACGGCCCAGGCACAGACACAGCCTGCGGCGCCGGCACCAGGTGCGCCGGCCGGCCGGCGGCCGAACATCCTGGTGATCTTCGGCGACGACATCGGCCAGACCAACGTCAGCGCCTATTCCCTCGGCGTGATGGGCTACACCACGCCCAACATCGATCGCATCGCCCGGGAGGGCATGATCTTCACGGACTATTACGCGGAGAACTCGTGCACCGCCGGACGATCGACCTTCATCACCGGACAGTCGTGCAAGCGCACCGGCTTGTCGAAGGTGGGCGTACCGGGCGCGACCGTGGGCCTGCAGGACCGCGACATCACCATCGCCCAGGCGCTCAAGCCGCTCGGCTACGCGACCGGCCAGTTCGGCAAGAACCATCTCGGCGATCGCGACGAATATCTGCCGACCAAACATGGGTTCGACGAGTTCTTCGGCAATCTCTACCACCTCAACGCCGAGGAGGAGCCGGAAAATCCGACCTGGCCCAAGGACGACGCCGCTTTCGTCAAGGCGAACTCACCGCGCGGCGTGCTTCGTGCGGCCGCGGACGGCAGGATCGAGGATACCGGCCCGCTCACAAGAAAGCGGATGGAGACGATCGACGACGAAACGTCTGATGCCGCGGTCGATTTTATCCAGCGGCAGGCCCGCGCCAACCGGCCGTTCTTTTGCTGGATGAATGCCACCCGCATGCATCTGTTCACGCACGTCCGGCCGTCGATGGTCGGCCAGAGCGGAATGCCCGGCAATTTCTACGCCGATGGCATGATCGAGCACGACGGCCACGTCGGCAAGCTGCTGAAGGCTCTCGACGACCTCGGCATCGCCGACAACACCATCCTGGTCTATACCACCGACAACGGACCGAACCGGTGGTCATGGCCGGACGCCGCCAACTCGCCGTTTCGCAACGAGAAGGACTCGAATTTCGAGGGCGCGTTCCGCGTGCCGGCCATGGTCCGCTGGCCGGGCCGGATCCAGCCCGGGCGAATCACGACGGAGATAGTCTCCGGGCTCGACTGGTTTCCGACCTTGCTTGCAGCCGCCGGCGACGCCGACATCAAGGATCGCCTGCTCAAGGGCACCAATATCGGCGGCACGACGTTCAAGGTGCATCTCGACGGCTTCAATCAGCTTCCGTTCCTCACCGGCCAGCAGCCGAAGAGCGCGCGGAACGAATTCGCCTATTTCAATGACGACGGTGTTCTCGTCGCCTACCGGCTCGATGACTGGAAGGCGGTGTTCGTCGAGATGAAGCACCGGGGCGGTTTTCAGGTCTGGCAGGAGCCGTTCACGGTTTTGCGTGTCCCCAAGCTCTTCCACCTGCGCATGGACCCATACGAACGCGCCGACATCGTTTCCGATCAATACTTCGACTGGCTGGTGAGAAACGATTTCAAGATGGTGCAGATCACCATGCGAGCCGCGGCATTCCTCGAAACGTTCGTCGAATATCCGCCGAGCCAGGAGCAGGCGAGCTTCTCGATCGACCAGATCGCGAGGGACGTCGAGGCGAAGATCAAGGCCAACGCGGCAAGGTCGAGAGCGAGATGAACGGCGGCGGCGCCGGGCCGGCAGCGATGCCGGCCGGCCCCGGGCCAGGGAATCTTGAGCCGAAGTTCCATCGCGAGACTGGCTTCACCTCGTCATATGAGGCAATCATGCAACCTTGGGGTGGCAAGCGAATTATAATGAGTTACTGTCGTTTTCGCTGCAAGCTGCCGGGAATTGCACCGGAGTGGCCCTATGGCGTCGGTATCGCAACCGTTATCGAACGACTGGACGCGCGTCCCGATTTCGTGCGTCGAGGATCTCAGCGACGCCGTTTACGGCGCCGGGCTGGACGCGACGCAAATGTCGCGCGCGCCGGTGACCGGCAGTCTGGCGTTTGCGTTCGACGACGGCATTACCTACGGCACTGGCCATATGGGCGGCCAGGTCGCGATTGCCGGTCCGCTGTCGCAGACCATGGTCACGCTTGGGTTGGGCCTCATTCTCACGCTCGGCTCGCGGCAATGGCTCAACGATGTCACCACCGGCAACATCGGCATTTTCCTGCCAGGCGTGCCGCACGACGCGCTGTACATGCCCGGATCGCTTTATACGACCGTTACGCTCGATTTCGAGCGGCTCGAAGAATTTGCTGCGAAGCGCGATCTCGTGCTGAACGCCAGAACTCTCGGCGATTCAGGTGTCGACTCTCAGAAGCTTCCGCAGCAGACCGTCGACCGGTTGCGGTCCGGCTTTTTGAAGGTGCATGCCGGGTCAGCGGACCATCCGCCGTTGTCCGTTCTTGGCGAGAATCTGCTCGAAGCCCTCGTGGTGCACCTGGGACGGATACCGCGTGTGCCTGCGGGGCCGACCGATCCGCGCGGCCACGCGCTGATCGTCGCGCGCGCCCGAGACTTCATCCACGATCACCTGGACCAGCCGCTGTCGATCGGTCGGATCGCGGCCGCCGTGCCGGCCTCGCATCGCTCATTGCATCGTGCGTTTCAGAAGGTGCTCAACGAGACACCGTATTCCTACGTTCTCAAATTGAGACTGCATCGCATTCGTCACGAAATCATCTCGAATGCCGAAATAACGTGTTCGATTACGGCGATTGCCCACCGCTGGGGGCTCAATGAGATGGGTCGCTTTGCCGGCTGGTACCGCGAGTTGTTTGGCGAACTGCCGTCCGGAACGCTGGCCCGGCACCGCGACGGTCCGATGTCCGTGTAGCCGTGCATTGGCGAGGTGGCAGGATGTGCATAGTCCATCACCTCGTTCGGGACTAGGATTGTACAGACCGCCCGCGGCTTGCGGGCGGTGCGGCCGGGATGTCGATCCCGGAAAGGTGCGGAAATGCAAAGAGCCGTTGCTGTGGATGCTGCATCCGCGCGCGCAGGCGCCATTCCGCAGTCATGTCCTGACAATAACTTGCTGAACGGCGGCCGTCGCCGATGCCCGATCGCGCAATGCGCCGGCCTCGTCCGGCTGGCGGCCTGAACTTGGAAAAGGAGGCGTGCATGACCGAAAACTTCGAGCAAAGACCGGCTATCTGTCTCGCAGATACAAAACCGCCCACCCAGACCCGCAGAGGCCTGCTCACGGCAACGGTGGCCGCCATCGGGCTGGCCTGCGCGTCGCTGATCGGGCCGGGCCCGGCGGAGGCACAGCAACAGCAGCAGCGACCACCCAACATCCTCGTCATCTTCGGCGACGACATCGGCGTCCCGCAGATCAGCGCCTACACCATGGGCATGATGGGCTACCGCACGCCCAACATCGACCGCATTGCGCGCGAGGGCGCGATCTTCACCGACGCCTACGGCCAGAATAGCTGCACCGCCGGACGCGCCTCGTTCATTCTTGGCCAGGAGCCGTTCCGCACCGGCCTTCTCACCATCGGCATGCCGGGCGATCCCCACGGCATCCAGGACTGGATGCCGACCATCGCCGACGTGATGAAGACCCGCGGCTACGCCACCGGCCAGTTCGGCAAGAACCACCTCGGCGACCGCGACGAGCACCTGCCGACCAAACACGGCTTCGACGAGTTTTTCGGCAATCTCTATCACCTCAACGCCGAGGAGGAGCCGGAGGGCTACTTCTATCCGAAGGATCCGGAATTCCGGAAGAAGTTCGGCCCGCGCGGCGTCATCAGGGCGTCCGCGGACGGCAAGATCGAGGACACCGGGCCGCTCAACACCAAGCGCATGCCGACGGTGGACGAGGAGTTCCTCGGCGCCGCCAAGGACTTCATCGGCCGGCAGGCCAAGGCGAACCGGCCGTTCTTCGTGTGGTTCAACTCGACCCGCATGCACGTCTTCACGCACCTGAAGCCCGAGTCGATGGGCAAGACCGGCAAGGGCATCCATGCCGACGGCATGGCCGAGCATGACGGCCACGTCGGCGAGCTTCTCAAGCAACTCGACGACCTCGGCATCGCCGACAACACCATCGTGCTCTACACCACCGACAACGGCGCCGAGCTTGCGCTGTGGCCGGACGGCGCCATGACGATGTTCAAGGGCGAGAAGGGCACGACGTGGGAAGGTGGTTTCCGCATTCCCATGATGGTGCGCTGGCCAGGCACCGTCAGGCCCAATACGCAGATCAACGAGCCGATTTCCCTGATGGACTGGATGCCGACATTCGCCGCGGCGGCCGGTATTCCCGATCTCAAGGAACGGATGAAGACCGGCTTTCAGGCCGGCAACAAGACCTTCAAGGTCCATCTCGACGGTTACAACTTCCTGCCCTTCTTCAGGGGCGAAACGAAACAGCCGCCGCGCGACGTCTTCTACTACTTTGACCAGGGTGGCAACCTGAATGCCATCCGCTGGAATGACTGGAAGCTCAGCTTCGCTGTCAACAGTGAGGGAAATATCGCCACCGCGACGCGAGAAGTTCCTTCGTGGGCCAATATCGCCAATCTGCGCATGGATCCCTACGAACGGGGCACCAAGGAAGGCGGCGAAGCGATGAAGTTTATCGCGCAGAACATGTGGCTGCTGGTCCCGGTCCAGGGAAAGATCAAGGAACTGTTCGGTGACTTCGATCAGTATCCGTATCAAGCCGGCAGTACGCTGAACGCCAGCGGCATCAACTACGGCATGTTGCGGCAGCAAGACGCCATGAAACGGCTCAAGGATCTTGAGGGCCTGCGGCCGCGCTGAGCCGCACCCGCAGTCGCGACTGAATGCGTCGGCCCCAAGGGGCCGGCGCACCCATTCTTTCCGGGTATGATGATGGACGACACTGTGACCCCGACGGCGCCGTCACCGGCCAAGGCCGGCTCTGCCACGCGCGACGCGATCTTCGAGCTGAAGGCCCGCATCGGCAAGTCCGTGCTCGGCCAGGATCGCCTGGTCGAGAGCATGCTGATCGGGCTTCTGGCCAACGGCAATCTTCTGATCGAGAGCCTGCCGGGGCTTGCCAAGACCCGCGCGGTCAAAACGCTGGCGAAGAATCTGGCTGCCGACCTGTCGCGCGTGCAGTTCACGCCGGACCTGCTGCCGTCCGACGTGACCGGCGCGGAAATCTATCTGCAGACCGAGAAGGGCGGCCAGTTCCAGTTCCAGAAAGGGCCGATCTTCGCCAATCTGGTGCTGGCCGACGAGATCAACCGCGCACCCGCCAAGGTGCAGTCCGCGCTGCTGGAGGCGATGGAGGAGCGCCAGGTCACGGTCGCTGGCAAAACCTACAAGATGCCGGACCTGTTCATGGTGCTCGCTACCGAGAATCCGATCGAGCAGGAGGGCACCTATCCGCTGCCCGAAGCGCAGCTCGACCGCTTCCTGATGCATGTCGTCATCACCTACCCGAGCGAGGAGGTGGAGGGCGAGATCATCAGGCTCAATCGCGAGGAGAACGCACAGACCTCGAAAGGCCCGGCAGAGGAGCCGGCCGCGGTGCCGCAGCAGGCGATTTTCGACGCGCGCGGCGAGATCGACAAGGTGTTCGTCTCCGACCTGGCGCAGAAGTACATCGTCGATGTGGTCTATGCGACGCGGTTCCCTGACCGCTACGGCGAGCCATTGAGCAAATGGATCCAGATCGGCGCCAGCCCGCGCGGCAGTCTGGCGCTCGACCGCTGCGCCCGCGCGCGGGCCTGGCTCGACGGGCAGGAGTTCGTCACGCCCGACCATGTTCGCGCGGTGATGCACGACTGCCTGCGCCACCGCCTCATTCTCAGCTACGAGGCGCTGTCGCAGGGTGTGACGCCCGACCAGGCGATCGACAAGATCGCCTCGCTCGTTGCGGCTGCATGAGGTCGTCATGCCGGACGCCGATGCGAGCGAAACCGGTGTCTATGTCGATCTCGAACATCTGATCGCGCTGGAGTACGGCGGCCGGGGCGTGTCGCTCCTGCCGCGGCAGGGCGTGCACAGCCTGCTGTCGGGGCGCTATGCCTCGCGCATGCGCGGCCGCGGTCTCAACTTCGAGGAGATCAGGGACTACCGCGACGGCGACGACGTTCGCTCGATCGACTGGAAGGTCACGCAGCGGTTGCAGAAGCCGCATGTCCGCGTGTTCAACGAGGAGCGTGACCGCGCCGGCATTCTCCTGATCGACCAGCGGCTGTCGATGTTCTTCGGCACCCGGCGCTCCATGAAATCCGTCGTGGCGGCGGAAGCAGCAGCCGTGATCGCATGGCGCGTGCTGAAGGCGGGCGACCGGGTCGGCGGTGTTGTGTTCAGCGACACCGATGCCGTCGAGGTGCGGCCGCAGCGCAGCCGGCGCAACGTGCTGACGCTGCTGAACGCGGTGGCGACGCAGAACCGCGTGCTGGGTGTGGGACGGGGCATTGTCACCGCTCCCGCCATGCTCAACCGCTCGCTTGAGAACGTACGCCGTCTCGCGCCGCACGACGCGACGGTCGTTATCGCCAGCGACTTCGACGGCGCCGACGAGACCACGCGCCGCACGGTGGCGGCGCTGGCGAGGAACAACGACGTGGTGGCGCTGCTGGTGCACGATCCGACCCAGAGCGAACTGCCCGGCATCAACCGCATGACCGTCACCGACGGCGAATTGCAGATCGTCCTCGACGCCGGAATGCGCCGCAGCATTGTCGACATGAGCCGTGACCGGCTGCGCGAAGTGTTGTCGTGGACGCCGGACCTTGGCATTCCGGTGCTGCCGTTGAACAGCGCCGAGGACACGGTTGAGCAGTTGCACCATCTGTTCGGCCTGCTGCCGCAGCGCAATGGCCGGGGCCGCGGCGGCGGGCGGGCGACGACGGGGGCGGCGCATGGATAAGGCCGCCACCGCACCGGCCGATCCCGTTGCCGGCCTGATCGACATTCCGTTGCCGATTCCGGTCAGCCTGTGGCCCGAAACGTGGGCCTCGCAAATCGCCATCGCCGTTCTGGCGGTGGCCCTGATCGCTCTCGTCGGCTGGCTGGCGTGGCGCTGGTGGGTCAATCGCTATCGCAGGGAGGCATTGGCCGATCTGGACGATATTCTGCGCGGTCAGCCGACAGTCGATGCCCTGGCGCTGCTGGTGCGCCGTACCGCACTCGCGGTGTTTCCGCGCGAGACCGTTGCGCCGCTGGCCGGCAAGGAGTGGCTGGCGTTTCTCGACCGCAGTTACGGCGGCAGCGAGTTTTCCCAAGGCGCCGGCCGCAGCCTGTCGCGCTCGCCCTATCAAAGGTCCGCGGACGCCGCGGGAGACGTCAATGCCGCCGCCGCGCTGGTGCGGCGCTGGATACGGACGCACCATGTTTGAGTTCGAATGGCCATGGGCGTTTGCGCTGCTGCCGCTGCCGCTGCTGGCGTGGTGGCTGCTGCCCGCGCGGCAGGAGCGGCAGACCTCTGTACAGGTGCCGTTTTTCGAGCGGCTTGCCGTCGCGACCGGCCAGACGCCGCGGCCGGGCGCCGTCATCATCCGCCGCCGCGCCGTCCAGATGATCGTGGCGACGCTGATGTGGATCCTGCTGGTGGTGGCGCTGGCGCGGCCGCAGCACGTCGGCGAGCCGGTGACGCGCGACGTGTCGGCGCGCGATCTCATCCTCGCCGTCGATATTTCCGGTTCGATGGAGCAGCAGGATTTCCGCACCACCGACGACAAGCCGGTCAAGCGTCTCGACGGCGTCAAGCTGGTGCTCGGCGACTTCATCGCCCGCCGCAAGGGCGACCGGATTGCGCTGATTCTGTTCGGCAGCAAGGCCTATCTGCAGGTGCCGTTCACCCGCGACATCGAAACCGCACGCACGCTGCTCGACCAGACCGAGGTCGGCATGGCCGGCCAGCAGACCGTGATCGGCGACGCCATCGGGCTTTCGATCAAGACGTTCGAGAAAAGTCAGGCGAAGCAGAAGCTCGTCATCCTGCTGACCGACGGAAACGACACCGCGAGCCGCGTGCCGCCGGCCCATGCTGCCGACATCGCGAAGCAGAACGGGATCGTGGTCTATACGATCGGGTTCGGCGATCCGGCCGGAAAGGGCGACGAACGCGTCGACCTGCAGACGCTTCGCCAGGTGGCGGAGGCCACGGACGGGCGGTTCTTCCGGGCCGAGGACGGAACGCAGCTCGCCTCGATCTACGCCGACATCGACAGGCTCGCGCCGGTCCAGCTTGCGACCCAGACGTGGCGGCCCAAGCTGCCGTTGTTCCAGTGGCCGCTCGGCGCCGCCGTCGTGCTCGGCCTCGCACTCTGGTTCCTGCTGCTAACCGGCTCGGCGATCCGGAGGGCGCGCCATGCCTGAGGCTGTGGCTGCTTTCCATTTTCTGCGGCCGGAGTGGCTTCTCGCGCTCGTGCTGCTCGCCGTCATTCTTCTCCTGGTGCTGCGGCGCCGGCGTGCCGACCAGCAATGGGGTGGCGTGATCGCGCCGCATCTTCTGAAACATCTCGTGGTCGAGCCGCAGAAAGGCTGGCGCATCGAACCGGCCTGGCTGGTGGCGGCTGCTCTCACGTTCGCCATCGTGGCGCTCGCGGGACCGTCGTGGCGGCGCGAGGTGCCGCCCTTTGTCGAGAACAAGGCGCCACTGATGATTGCGCTTGCGGTGTCGTCCTCGATGGAGGAGCGCGACGTGCCGCCGTCGCGGCTGGAGCGCGGCAAGCAGAAGATCAGGGATCTTCTCAAGGCGCGCGCCGGAGCGCGCACCGGACTTGTTGCCTATGCCGGTTCGGCGCATCTCGTCATGCCGCTGACCGACGA
>CAZGSW010000041.1:18612-23905 GCA_964528635.1 uncultured Rhodoplanes sp.
ATGCGGTCGCCGTCGCCGCCGATTCTTCCGACGTCGCCGCGCTGGAGCGCCGCATCGAGGTGGGATACCGCGCGGCGCAATCGGAGAAGTTCGGCGCACAGTGGCGTGACGAGGGATTCTGGCTGGTGCTGCCCGCGCTGCTACTCGGCCTGCTCTGGTTCCGGCGCGGCACCAGCGTGCAGTGGGTCGTGTTGCTGACGCTGCTTCCGGTGTCGTTGTCCGGCGCATTGCCCGCCCATGCTCAGGAGTCGGAACGATCGTGGTTCCGGGACCTGTGGCTGACGCCGGACCAGCAGGGCCGGCTTGCGTTCGACCGCGGCGACTATATGGCGGCGAAGCAATTGTTTGCCGATCCGATGTGGCGCGGCATCGCAGCGTATCGCGCCTACGACTATCTCGCCGCGGCCGAGCAGTTCCGCAAGGTCGAGACCGTCGAGGGCCGTTTCGCGCTCGGCAACGCCGAGGCGCAGAACCACGCCTACGAGCGCGCCATCAAGGCCTATGACGAGGTGCTCGCCGCACAGCCGGACAACGCGGCGGCCAAGACCAACCGCGAGATCGTCCGCAAGGCATTGGAAGCGCAGGAAGCCAGGCGCCGCAAGCAGGAGCAGGGCGAGGAGGCGCCCGACATGAAGGCGGACGAGATGCGCGTCGACCCGAACCAGAAGGGCGGCAAGCGCATCCAGGTCAGTTCGAAGGATATCACGACGCCTGGCGCCGCCGAGGCCTGGATGCGCGAGGTGCAGACTTCGCCCGCCGACTTCCTGAAGCTGAAGTTCGCGATCCAGGCAAGCGGCCCGTCGCCGGCCGGGCAGGGGCAGAAGCCATGATCCGTCCGCTTCTTGCTGTATGGGTCGTCGCTGTGCTCGCCGCCGCCGGCGCGCACGCCCAGACCGCACCCGAGCCGATCCTGCGCTCCAAGTTCGAGCCTGCGCGCGTCATCGTCGGCCAGCCGGCGACATTGCAGATCGATGTGCTGGCGCCAAACTTCATGACGGCGCCGCCGGTCATGCCGGACTTCCAGATCCGCAATGCGGTCACGCGCGCGCTCGGGCGGATCAACCTGTCCGAGCAGATCTCCGGAAACTCCTATGCGGGGATACGCTTCGAGTTCGCGATCTTCCCGCAGGAGGCCGGCACGTTCGAGGTTGCGGGCCAGGAGGTGAAAGTCACATACGCCGCCGAGCCGCCGAAAAGCCGCGAGGCCACCTTGAGAACGCCGGCCGTGCGGTTCGAGGGGTTCGTGCCGGACGCCGCGGCGTCGCTCGATCCGTTTGTCTCCGGGGCGAAGCTGGCGGTGGAGCAGAAGGTCGAGCGCTCCGCGGAGAACCTGAAGGTCGGCGATTCCGTCACGCGCACCGTCACCGTCACCGCAGAGGGCACGCCGGCCATGCTGCTGCCGCCGGCCGGCGCCGCCGAGATCGCAGGGCTCAAGGCCTACCCGGCGCAGCCGGTGCTGCAGGACCGCATCGACTCCCGCTCCGGCAGCCTGACCGCGACGCGAACCGACCGCATCACCTACATGCTCGAAAAGCCCGGCAATTACACGTTGCCCGGCATCGAGATCGCGTGGTGGAGCGTCGGCGGCAATAGCGTCGAGCGCGCCCGCGCCGATCCGGTGACGCTGCACGTTGCGCCCAATCCGGCGCTGCCGGCCGGCACGGCCTCGCGTCAAACGGCCGATGCGCACTGGCAATCGTTGGTCGACGTAGCGGTTGCCCGCTGGCCGCTGATCTTGCTCGCAATCGCTGCGCTTTGCGCGGTCGTGTGGCTTACTCCGCGAGCCGTCCGTTCGCTTGTCGAGACGTACCGGCGTCGCCGCGAAACCTACCTCGCCTCGGAGGCGTGGTCGTTTGCGCAACTCAGGACAGCGGCCCGTCATGGCGACGCCGGTGTGGCCTATTCCGAACTGCTGCGCTGGCTGCAGCGCTTCGCCTCCGTCGTGCCCGGCGGTACCCTCGCAGCGCTGAAGAAAGCCGCGGACGATCCGGAACTCGACCGCCAGATCGCGCTGATGGAGCAGCAGCTCTACGGCCGCTCGCCGGAGGCCGGCGTCTGGTCATCGAGACCGCTGATGCGGCGGCTCTCCGCCGCGCGCCGTCGTCTCGGCCGCCGAACCGGTCCGCACCGTGCGACGTTGATTCCTGCAGACATCAACCCTGTGGGCGTCGCGCACCGCGGGCCGCTTCAGAACAGGCCGGTGGCACGATGAAGACTTCGTGGAAACATCGCAGTCCGAACCAGCACGATCAGAAAGGACGGTAGCCATGTCATGCGTTCCCCGCCGGTTCAGTCCGGCCGCTTCGCTGTCAGCAGGTTTGTTGTCGGTGCTGCTCGCCGCTACGGCACTCAACCAGTCTCATGCCCAGCAGGCGCCCGCGGCGCCCCAGCCAGCGGCGGCCACCGCCCCCGAGCAAGCGCCGCTCAAGGCGGAGGAGCTTGATCAGCTGGTGGCGCCGATCGCGCTCTATCCGGACGCGCTGCTCGCCAATGTGCTGATGGCCTCGACCTATCCACTCGAAGTGGTGCAGGCCGCCCGCTGGGCGAAGTCCAATTCGAAGCTGAAGGGCGACCAGCTCAAGGCCGCGGTCGACAAGCAGAGCTGGGACGAAAGCATCAAGTCGCTGACCGCCACCGCCTCGGTGCTTGACATGATGAGCACCCAGCTCGACTGGACCCAGAAGCTTGGCGATACCGTTCTGGCGCAGCAGGCCGACGTCATGGATGCGGTTCAGCGGTTGCGTGGCAAAGCGCAGGCGCAGAAAAAGCTGACCACCACCAAGCAGCAGACCGTCACGACCAAGACCGAGAACAACAAGCAGGTCATCGTGATCGAGCCTGCCGAGCCGAACACGATCTACGTTCCGTACTACGATCCGGGTGTGGTGTATGGCGCGTGGCCCTATGCGTCGTATCCGCCGTATTATTTCACGCCGCCGGGCTACATCGCAGGCACCGCGATCGCGACCGGCCTTGCGTTCGGCGCCGGTGTCGCGGTCGGCGCCTGGGCGTCGGGCGGCCGGTACTGGGGTGGTGGCTGCGGATGGGGCAACAACAACATCTATGTCAACCGCTCGACCAACATCAACGCCAACGTCAACAACTGGACGCACAACTCGGCGCACCGTCATGGCGTGAAGTACAACAACGCCTCCGTGCAGCAGAGGTTCGGCAACAACAACGCCCGTGCCGGCGCGCAGCAGCGCATGGACTTCCGCGGTCACGACGGCCGCCAGGTTCTCAATCCCGATCGGCCGGGAGCAGGGGACAGAAAGCCGGGCGGCGGCGATCGGGCGGGACTCGATCGTCCCGGTGGCGGTGACCGCAAGCCCGGCGCGGGCAACCGGCCCGGCGGTGGAGACCGCAAGCCGGGAGCCGGTAACCGTCCGGGTGGGGGAGACCGCAAACCCGGGGCGGGCAATCGTCCCGGCGGCGGCGCACGCGACCACGCGATGTCGAACATCGGTCAGGGCCGCAGCGCCGTGACGCACGCCGATCGCGGCCGCGCCAGCATGGGCGCGGGGCCTGCTGGAGGCCGCGGCGGTGGCGCCGGCTTTCACGGCGGCGGCCGCGGCGGTGGCGGATTCCACGGCGGTGGCGGCCGTGGCGGCGGTCGCCGTTCGGATATCCGGCTCAAGCACGACATCATGCTGATCGGCCATCTCGACAGCGGGCTTGGTTTCTACCGCTTCGCCTACAACGGCAGCGACCAGGCCTACATTGGCGTGATGGCGCAGGAGGTGCGGCGGGTCGTTCCGGGCGCGGTTATGCGGGGCGCCGACGGCTATCTCCGGGTGAACTACGAGAAGGTCGGCGTGACCTTCCAGACCTATGAACAATGGATGCGGTCGGGCGGCCGGATTCCGGGCGTTGCGGCTGCCGGCGCGGCACGGTGAAGGAGGGTGGCATGAACAGGCTTTTGACATTCGTGCTGGCGGCCGGCCTCGGCGCAGCGATCGGTGGTCCTGCCGCGGCCCAGCAGGCCTTCAAGTCCTCGAAGGAGGCGACCGACGCGCTGGTCGCTGCGGTCCGCGCCGACAGTCAGAAAGAGATTGCCAGGGTGCTCGGCCCCGGCGGCGCGGCGATCTCGTCGTCAGGCGATCCGGTGGCGGACGGCCAGACGAGACGGACCTTCCTGATGGCATTCGATGCCAAGCACAGCGTCGTTTCGGAAGGAGACGCCCGCGCAGTGCTGGTGATCGGTCAGGATGACTGGCCGTTTCCGGTCCCGATCGTGCAGAAGGGCGGCGTCTGGCGTTTCGACACCGCAGCCGGTCGCGAGGAAATCCTCTACCGCCGGATCGGCCGCAACGAACTCGCTGCGGTCCAGGCGTCGCTGGCCTACGTCGACGCCCAGAACGAGTACGCCGAACGGAGCCGCAAGGAGAACGGCGCGGCAGCCTATGCGCAACGGATCGTCTCCAGCGCTGGCAAGAAGGACGGGCTCTACTGGCCGGCCGCGCAGGGCGAGCCGGACAGTCCGCTGGGCGATGCGGTGGCGGCGGCCACCAGCCAGGGCTACCGGATCGGTGCGGGACGCATGCCCTTCCACGGTTACTACTACAAGGTCCTGACCCGTCAGGGTTCGTCCGCTTCGGGCGGTGCGCTGGACTATGTCGTTCGCGGCAAGATGATCGGGGGCTTTGGGCTGGTCGCCTATCCGGCGCAGTACGGCAATTCCGGTGTGATGACCTTCGTGGTCAACCACAACGGCGATGTCTTCCAGAAAGATCTCGGTCCGCGTACTCCGCGCATCGCGTCGCGCATGGGATCGTTCAATCCCGATCACACATGGAAGAAGGTCGAGGTGACGAAGTAACAAGGGCCGGAACGGCAGTTAAAGCATACGCAAGGCGAGCCTGACGGCGCATGTGCCGCCAGGCGAGTAAGGAACGGTTCATGCAAGAGGCTGACACGATTGCAGCCGGGGTCTCGCAGGAGCGAGCGCCCGTGGGAATGATCCGGATTCCCGGCGGCACGTTCCGCATGGGCTCGGACAAGCATTACCCGGAAGAGGCGCCGGTGCATCGTGTGTCGGTCGGCCCGTTCTGGATCGACCGCACGCCCGTTACCAACCGGCAGTTCAAGGCGTTCGTTCGCGCCACCGGTCACGTCACCTTTGCCGAAATTCCGCCCGACCCGAAGGACTATCCCGGCGCGCTGCCGCACATGCTTTATGCGGGTTCGCTGGTGTTCACGCCGCCCGCGCACGCCGTCGACCTTCGCGACTGGTCGCAATGGTGGTCCTTCATGAAGGGCGCGGACTGGCGGCATCCGGCCGGACCGAAGAGCA
>CAZGSW010000042.1:0-23905 GCA_964528635.1 uncultured Rhodoplanes sp.
CGTGGTCGCGCCGGAGTACGACCAGTCCGGCGTGTCGCACTCGATCTCGCTCAACGATCCGCTGCGGCTGCGCAAGGTCGGCGAGCGGCGTTTCGCGGTGAAGGGCACGCCGACCGACTGCGTCATCATGGGCGCGCGCCATATCTTGGACAAGCTGCCCGACCTGGTGCTGTCCGGCGTCAACCGCGGCCGCAACGCCGCCGAGGACGTGCTCTATTCGGGAACCATCGCGGCGGCAAAGGAAGCCGCCGTGCTCGGCATTCCGTCGTTTGCGCTGTCGCAGGCCTATTCGTCGGCGAAGGGCCTCGAGCCGATCTGGCAGACGCCGGCGGCGCACGCCCCCGACATCATCGGCAGGGTGCTCAAGGAGGGCATCCCGCGCGACGTGCTGGTCAACATCAACTTTCCGGATTGCCCGCCTGGCGCGGTGAAAGGCGTCGCGGTGGCGAGCCAGGGCAAGCGCGACCAGCAGCTTCTCAAGATCGAGGCGCGCCACGACGGCCGCGGCCACCCGTACTACTGGATCGCGTTCGCGCGCGGCGTGGTGCCGACCGGCCGCAACGGCACCGATCTCAACGCGCTCGCCAATCATCACATCTCGGTGACGCCGCTGCGGCTCGATCTCACCGACGAGCCGTTCATGACCAGGCTCGCGGATATTTTTCCGAAGGGGTGAGGTGGTATCGGTTGTCATTCCGGGGCCGCGCGAAGCGCGGAACCCGGAATCCAGAGCCACACAGAGCATCGTTTGCCGCTCTGGATTCCGGGCTCGCACCTTCGGCGCGCTCCGGAATGACACTGGATGGAATCTACGGTCCGCGGCTGATGCCTTCGCCGTCCGGCGGCAGCGGGATTTCGATGGTGCAGACCACGCCGGTGCGCTCGAATTTGAGGTCGACGTTGCCCTGCGTTTCGGCCGACAGGCCGTCGATCAGCCGCGAGCCGAAGCCGCGCCGCCGCCGCGGCCGCACCGGCGGTCCGCCGATCTCGCGCCATTCGATGGCGAGCGCCGGCGCCTTCGGCGGCTCGGTCATGGACCAGGTGATGGCGACGTGGCCGGTGTCGTTCGACAGCGCGCCGTATTTCGCGGCGTTGGTGGCAAGCTCGTGAAACGCCATCAGCAGCGACACCGCGTACTTGGGATCGAGCCGGATGGTTTCGCCCTCGAGCCGGTAGCGCATCCGGTCCGGGTCGGCATGCGGCTTGAGCACGCGCTCTGCGATGTCGCGCAGCGGCGCGCCGTCCCAGTTGCTTTCGGTGAGCAGATTGTGCGCCGCCGCAAGCGCGGTGACGCGGGCCTCGAAGTCGGCGCGGAACTGCGCCGACGAACTGGCGTGGCGCAGCGTCTGGTTGGCGATGGCGAGCACGATCGCGAGCGTGTTGCGCACGCGGTGGTTCAGTTCGTCCATCAGCAGCCGCTGCCGGCTTTCGGCGCGGCGGCGCTCGGCGATCTCGCTCTGCGCGGACTCGTAGAGCCGCGCGTTGTCGATGGCGATCGCGGCCTGCGCCGCAATGCCGGCCACCACGCGCTCGGCGCGCTCGGTGAACATGCCGGGCTGTTCGTGTCCGAAGAACAGTCCGCCGATCACCGCGCCGGTGCGCGAGATCACCGGCACGGCCATGTAGCTCACCACCGGCAGATGGCCTTCCGGCATGCCGAAGTGCGGCTCGTTCCGGCCGTAGCGGGGGTCCTTGCGGATGTCGGCGGAGCGCACGATGCCCTCGCCCCGGAAGGTGGGCGAGAACACCTCGGTGGCGCGTGGCATCGGAAACTGGGCGAACGCCTCCGGCGGCGCGCCGGACATGGTGTAGAGCATGTAGCGGCCGCCGCGCTCGTCCGCCACGTTGTAGAAGAAGGCGCCGAACTGCGCGCCCGACAGCGCCGTCGCCGCATCGGTCACGCTCTGCACCACGCGCTTGAGATCGAGCTCTCCCGCCAGCAGCGCGCCGACCCGGTTGAGCGTTTCCAGCGTGGCGGAGTCTTCGCGAAGCCGCTGCTCGATGTGCTTGCGGTCGGTGATGTCGAACGTAACGCCGATGATCCGGGGCGGCCGGTCGGGCTCGTCGTTGACGCGCTGACCTCCGACCTGCAGCCAGTGCGTGTCGCCGTCGGGCCAGATCACCCGGATCTCGGTGTCGACCGGCTCTCCGTCGGACAGCGCCGCGTCCAGCAGGTGGATGAAACGGTCGCGGTCGGCGGGTTCGATCGCGTCGAGCCAGCCCGCGTAGGTGAGGGCCTGGCCGGACGGCAGGCCGAAATTGCGGTCGTGCATGGCGGAGCCGGTCAGCCTGCGGTCGCTATCGAGCTCCCAATAGCCGAGACGGCCGGCCTGCAAGGCCGAGTCGAGGCGTGCTGCGGCCGGAAAGCCTTCGTGCGTTTGCGCTGGCAAGTTCAACCGGTTTCCCTTTACCCCGCATCCCTAACGCGTTGTGCGCGTTGAGGTTCCATCCCTGCTAGGATGCAGGTCGACGGAGGACGAGGCGGTGGCCGGCCAACAGGAAGAAAGCGTGGGGCGCATGGAATTCATGCTGGCGTTGCGCCAGCGCGGCATTGCCGATCAGGCCGTGTTGCGGGCCATGGACGAGGTGCCGCGCGAGCACTTCGTCGATGCGCCGCAATTCGAGCGGGCCTATGCGGACCAGGCGCTGCCGATCGCCTGCGGCCAGACCATCAGCCAGCCCTATGTGGTCGCCTACATGACCGAGCAACTGGCGGTTCGGCCCGGTCACAAGGTGCTCGAGATCGGCACCGGTTCCGGCTACCAGGCGGCGGTGCTGTCGCGGCTCGCCCGCGAGGTCGTGACCATCGAGCGCTATCGCACGCTGGCGGATACTGCGCGCAGCCGGCTGAAGACGCTGGGCTACGACAATGTCGAGGTGCTGGTCGGCGACGGACTCACGGGGGCGCCCGCGCGTGCGCCGTTCGACCGCATCATCGTGACGGCTGCGGCGGAGACGATCCCCGAGGCGCTGACCTCCCAGCTCGCGGTGGGCGGCATCATGGTACTGCCGCTCGGTCCGCACGACGGGCCGCAGAAGCTCGTGAAGATCACCGCAACAAGCTCCGGATTTGAGCGTCAGGACCTGATCGGGGTGCGGTTCGTGCCGCTGCTGCCCGGCCGGGCGAGGGAGCTCTAGCCCCGCGGACCGCGTCATTTGTCAGCAAAATGGCCGGTTTCGGTTAGGGTTGAGAGAGTCTTTCTCACTTAAAAAGTTATTTACCGCCGGGTGCTTAATTCGCTCGTCTTGTGTGCAGACGAGTGGGTTTGTCCGATGCGTTGCGCTGTTGAGCCGTTGGGTTCGCTTTCCTTGTCCCGCCTGACATTGGCGGCTGCCACGGCGCTGGCTCTGACAGGGTGCAGTTCGGAGTCCTCGCGGTTCGCCAACGACAGCCTGTTCTCGTCGCGCAGCGCCCCTCCGGGCGAGGTCACGAGTTCGGTGCCCAAGCGCAGGGCGGCCGTGCAGAGCGCTCCGCTGCCGGCTCCGGTGGCAAGCGCGCCGCAGACCACGCCGGCTCGCGGCATGCATGTCAGCGGCGTCTCCGGCGGTTCGCCGGGCATGGGCTCCTACAATTCGCCGCCGAGGCCGGCGCGCCATGAGGTCACCGGATCGGTGTCTGCGCCGCAGAAGGTCGTGCATGCGCCGCCGCAGCCGGGCTGGACCTGGGAGGGCGGCACGCCCGTCACGGTCCGGCAGGGCGACACGGCGGAGTCGCTGTCGCGCCGTTACAACGTGCCGGCGGCCGTCATCCTGCAGTCCAACAACGTGCCTGCCGGGGCTGCGTTTTACCCCGGCCAGCATATCGTCATTCCCCGCTACGCCGGGTCGCTCACGACCGGCAGCGTGAATGCTCCGCGCCCGGTGGCCGCGGCAAAGCCGCCGGCGCCCGCAGTGTCCGCACCGCAGACCAGCGCGCAGTCCCACATTCATACCGTGATGCCCGGCGAGACGCTGAGCAGCGTTTCCCGCAAGTACAAGGTTTCGCTCAGCGCGATCGCGCGGGCCAGCAACATTCCGCCGCACACGATGGTGAAGATCGGCGATCAACTGACCATCCCGGGCGTGCGCGCCCAGGTGGCGGCGTCAGCCCCGGCACAGGCGCGTCCGCAGGCGCCGGCGCCAGCCCCGATCGCGGCCCATCAGCCGGCCTGGCCCTCGTCGGCCCCGAAGGTCGCGCCACCGCCGCAGAAGACGGCCGCCGCGGCGCCGCCGGTGAGCGCTGCCCGCACCATCACCCCGGCGGAAGACAATCCCGCTCCCGAGACCAGGAGCGTCACCAGCGCAGCCACGCCCGTGTTCCGCTGGCCGGTCCGTGGCCGGGTGATTTCCGCCTACGGCCCCAAGACCACCGGTTCGCAGAACGACGGCATCAACGTCGCCGTGCCGGAAGGCACGCCGGTCAAGGCCGCCGAGGACGGCGTTGTCGCCTATGCCGGCAACGAGTTGAAGTCGTACGGCAATCTGGTGCTGATCCGGCACTCGAACGGCTACGTCACCGCCTACGCGCACGCCAGCGAAATACTGGTGAAGCGCGACCAGCGGATCAAGCGCGGCCAGGTGATTGCGAAATCCGGTCAGAGCGGCAGCGTCAACGCTCCGCAGCTGCACTTCGAGATCCGCAAGGGCTCGTCGCCGGTCGATCCGATGCCCTACCTCGACAGGGGCGGCAACACCTGAGGCGGCGCGCGCCGGACAGGCCTGCTAGAGTTTGACGCCGAGCCGGCCGGCCAGATCCTGCACGTACTGCCAGGCCACGCGGCCCGACCGTGAGCCGCGCGTCGTCGACCATTCCAGCGCCTCGCGCCGCATGTCTTCCGGCGGCACGGGTATCCGGAAGTGGTCGACATAGCCCTTCACCATGTCGAGGAACTCGTCCTGGCTGCAGCGGTGGAAGCCGAGCCACAGGCCGAAGCGGTCCGACAGCGACACCTTTTCCTCGACCGTCTCGCCGGGGTTGATGGCGGTCGAGCGCTCGTTCTCCATCATGTCGCGCGACATCAGATGGCGACGATTCGAGGTGGCGTAGAAGATCACGTTCTCCGGGCGGCCTTCGATGCCGCCCTCGAGCACAGCCTTGAGCGACTTGTAGGACGTGTCTTCGTTGTCGAACGACAGGTCGTCGCAGAAGACGATGAAGCGGTAAGGCGCACGCCGCATCAGCGCCATCAGGTCTGGCAGGCTCTCGATGTCCTCGCGGTGGATCTCGACGAGCTTGAGAGGAGGCTGCTTGCCGTTCCGGCCGATTGCGGCGTTGACACCCGCATGGGCCGCCTTCACCAGCGACGACTTGCCCATGCCCCGCGCACCCCAGAGCAGGGCGTTGTTGGCGGGCAGGCCTTTGGCAAACCGCTCGGTGTTCTCCACAAGCGTGTCGCGCATCCGGTCGATGCCCTTGAGCAGGGTCATCTCGACCCGGTTGACGCGGGGGACGGGGACAAGTTGTCCGGACTTCGGGTGCCAGACGAAGGCGTCGGCCGCGGCGAGATCGGTCGCGGTTGGGGCCGGTGGCGCCAGACGCTCGAGACCGGCTGCAATTCGTTCCAGCACGTCAGGCGGAAGGATCGAGGTTGAAGGGCGCGGAGCCGGCTTGCCAGCCGGCCGCCTGGCCCGTGATTTCGATTTGGCCATGGGAACCTTGCTTTGTGGCTCCCTTAGCGGCTGGTACGGCGGCTCGCAAGACTCTCCCCGGAAAAGCCCGAATCTGGAGGCGGTTGGCTGCGGCGCTGCGGCTTCGGGGAGCGTTGCAATTGGGCCGTTGGCCGCTATATTCCGCGCAACTTTTCAGGCGCCCGCCGCGGCGGCAGGCGCCCGCGGATTGGCCGCCGCAGCCGGGGATTCCTGCATGCTGATTACACCCGCTTTCGCGCAAGGCGGCGCGATGGGGGGCGACAACCTGTTGGTTTCGCTGCTCCCGTTCGTTCTGATCTTTGTAATCATGTATTTTCTGATCCTGCGGCCGCAGCAGAAGCGGGTGAAGCAGCACGCCGAGATGGTCAAGAACGTGCGCCGCGGCGATACCGTGGTCACCTCGGGAGGGCTGGTCGGCAAGGTCACCAAGGTGATCGACGACGATCAGATCGAGGTCGAGGTGGCCAGCGACGTGCGCGTGCGCCAGATGCGCTCCATGATCGCCGACGTGCGCGCCAAGGGCGAGCCTGTAAAGGAAGACAGCGCCGGTTCCTGACCGCCAAGGGGGTGCTTGAGGACGTTCGAACGCCATGTACATCACGCGCTGGAAGACACTTGCGATCCTGCTCTCCACGCTGGCCGTGTGCCTCTTTGTCGTGCCGAATCTGCTGCCGTCCGGCATGGTGCAATCCTGGCCGAAATGGGCGCAGCGCCAGATCGTTCTGGGCCTTGATCTGCAGGGCGGCTCCCACATTCTGCTCGAGGTCGACACCAGCGCGGTCCGCAAGGAAAAGCTCGAGAATCTGCGCGATGACGTGCGCCGCGTCATTCGCGAGAACCGGTTCGGCAGCCCCGCCGGCGTCACCGTCAGGGGCGACTACGTGGAATACCGCCTGCGCGAGGGCGTAAATCGCGACCTGGCGCTGACCAAGCTGCGCGAACTGTCCCAGCCCCTGGGCGGCCTGCTCAGCAGCACCGGACAGCGCAGCGTGGACATCGTCGATTCCGGGGGCGGGCTGATCCGGCTGACCCCCACCGAGCCTGCTGTCCAGGAGCGCATCCGCCAGGCGGTGGATCAATCGATCCAGATCGTGTCGCGCCGCGTCGACGAACTCGGAACGGTTGAGCCGAGCATCCAGCGGCAGGGCGCCGACCGCATCCTGGTCCAGGTGCCCGGACTGCAGGATCCCTCCCGCCTGAAGGACCTTCTCGGCAAGACCGCGAAGCTGACGTTCCGGATGGTCGACCAGACCACCCCGGTCGATCAGGCCCAGCAGGGGCAGATACCGCCGGAGTCCGAGCTGCTGACGGGCTCGAAGTCCGAGGGCGGGGTGCCCTATCTCATCGAGCGCCGCGTGCTGGTTTCCGGCGAGGACCTCACGGATGCCCAGCCCGGGTTCGACCAGCGCAACGGCGAGCCGATCGTAACCTTCCGGTTCAACAACAACGGCGCTCGCCGGTTTGCCGCCGTGACGCAGGAGAATGTCGGCCGGCCGTTCGCGATCGTGCTGGACAACGAAGTGATCTCGGCGCCGGTGATCCGGGAGCCGATCCTCGGCGGCTCCGGCCAGATCTCCGGAAATTTCACGGTGGAGTCGGCGAACGATCTCGCCATCCTGCTGCGCGCCGGCGCTTTGCCCGCGCCGCTGACCATCATCGAGGAGCGTACCGTCGGTCCGGGACTTGGTCAGGATTCGATCGAGGCGGGAGTCCGGGCGTCGTGGATCGGCTCGGTGCTGGTGGCGCTCTTCATGATCGCCACGTACGGCCTGTTCGGCATCATCGCCACTGTTGCGGTCGTCATCAACGTCACCATGATCATGGGCATCCTGTCGCTGTTCAATGCGACGCTCACGCTGCCCGGCATCGCGGGAATCGTACTGACCGTCGGCATGGCCGTCGATTCGAACGTGCTGATCTACGAACGTGTGCGCGAGGAGGTTCGTGGCGGCCGCTCTGCCATCAGTTCGCTGGACGCAGGGTTCGCGCGCGCCCTCGCAACCATCGTCGACTCCAACACCACGACATTCATCGCTGCGGCGGTGCTGTTCTTTGTCGGATCCGGTCCGGTCCGCGGTTTTGCTCTTACCCTCGGCATTGGCATCATCACGACGGTGTTCACTGCCTTCACATTGACCCGGCTGATGGTCGCCGCCTGGTTCGCCTGGTTCCGGCCGAAGGTCATCCCGATCTGAATCGAGGAACGCTGTGCGCCTCCTGCGGCTGATACCCGACGACACCAGTTTCGACTTCATGCGGTTCCGGCGCATCAGCTTTCCGTTGTCCGCCGTAATGTCGGTCATCGCGATCGCGCTTTACTTCTCGATGGGGTTGAATTTCGGCATCGATTTCATCGGCGGCACGCTGATGGAGGTGCAGCAGAAGAATGGTCCTGCCGACCTTTCCGACATGCGCACCAAGCTCAATGCGCTCAATTTCGGCGACGTTCAGCTTCAGCAGTTCGGCGGGCCGAGCGACGTGCTGATTCGCATCCCGCAGCAGCCGGGCGGTGAAGTGGCCCAGCAGCAGGCGGTCGGCAAGGTCCGCGCCACGCTGGGCGATGCGGTCGATTATCGGCGCGTCGAGGTGGTTGGACCGCGGGTTTCGGCCGAACTCCTCAGCTACGGCACGCTGGGGCTGGTGCTCGCGATCTTCGGCATCCTGATTTACCTTTGGTTCCGGTTCGAATGGCAGTTCGCGCTCGGGGCGATGGTCGCCAACGTTCACGATATCGTGCTGACGGTGGGATTCTTTGCGCTGCTGCAGCTCGACTTCGATCTGAGCAGCATCGCCGCACTGCTGACCATTCTCGGCTATTCGCTTAACGACACCGTCGTTATCTACGATCGCATCCGCGAAATGCTCCGGCGCTACAAGAAGATGCCGACCCCCGAACTGATCAACATCGCGATCAACGCGACGCTGTCGCGGTCCATCATCACGCACGTCACCGTGACCCTGGCGCTGCTCTCTCTCCTGATCTTCGGCGGGCCGACCATCCACAGCTTTACTGCGGCGATGACGTTCGGCGCGGTGCTGGTCGGCAGCTATACGTCGATCTTCATCGCGGCGCCGCTGCTGATCTATCTCGGCGTCGGCTACGCCCGCGAGATGGGCGAGGAGCCGGCTCGGGCATCCGGCAAGCCGGCCCCGGCGGACCGGTGACGGGCGCGAGCCCTGCGCCGCATCTGCCCCGGCGGGTGGCGATCGAAGGCTACGGCAAGGGCGGTTTCTCATTCGGCGGCATGTCGCATCGCGGCTCGCTGCTGTGCCTGCCGAGCGGAATCTGGGGCTGGGACGTTTCCACGCTGCCCGATCTGGACGAGGCTGCGTTCGAGCGGGTCCTCGCCGAGGCTGACGATATCGGCCTGTTTCTGGTCGGAGCCGGGCGCGAGGCCTGGATCATGCCCGATGCACTGAGGTTGCGGTTCCACCGGGCGCAGGTTTCGGTCGAGGTGGCGCGCACCGGCACGGCGGTCAGCACCTACAATATCCTGCTTGGCGAAAATCGCCGGGTTGCCGCCGGACTTCTGGCCGTCGACTGAGGGGCGTCATGCCCGATCCGTTTGCGCACTGCGAAGCGCTGGTTCGCGAGGGAGACAAGGATCGCTTCCTCGCCACGCTGTTCGCCCCGGAAAAGTACCGCCGGCCGCTTCATGCGCTCTACGCGTTCGATCTGGAGATCGGGCGCGTGCGCGACCTGGCCCGCGAGCCGATGCCCGGCGAAATCCGCCTGCAATGGTGGCGCGATGCGCTGCTCGGCAACGCATCGGGAGACGCAGGCGGCCATCCGGTGATCGCGGCGTTGCGTGAAGTGGTGGTGCGCTACCGGCTGCCGCCCGCAGCGCTGTCCGACATGATCGATGCACGCAGCTTCGACCTCTACGACGAGCCGATGCCGACCGTTGCCGCGCTGGAGACCTATGCGGCGCAAACGGCCGCGCTGCCGCTGGAGCTTGCGTCGCGCATCCTGCGCGACGGCAGGGACAGCGGCGCAACGGAACTGGTCGCGCATGCCGGGGTGGCAGTTGCGATCTCGCGTTTGCTGCGGATGCTGCCGGTGCATTCGGGGCGAGGCCAGTTGTACGTGCCGGCGGAGGTGCTCGTTCGTCACGGCGCCAGTGGCGAGGACATCCTGGCACGCCGGACGACTCCGGAACTGCGTGAGGCGCTGGCTGATCTGCGCCTGCAGGCGCGCGGACACCTCGACAGCGCCGGCGAACTGATTGCCCAGGCACCGGAGGCGATCATGCCCGCACTGCTGCCGCTCGCGACGGTGCGGCCGCTTCTCAAGCGGATGGAGCGCGGCAGCTATCGGCCGTTCGATCCACCGGAGTTGCCGCAGTGGCGGCGGCAGTGGGCCCAGTGGCGGGCCGCACGCAAGCCGTCGAGGATCGCAGGCTGAAGGGCACGCTGCTCTATTCGGCCGCCTCGGGGACGCCCGGCGACGTCCAGTTCGCCAGATCGCTCAGCGCGCGTTCGCACAGAGCATGCTTCCGTGCGAGACCTTTTTCAGGGCCTTTCAACCGGCTGCCGTCGGCGCGTTTCGTCGGCGCATGCTCGAGCGGCGGGAACAGCCCGAAGTTGACGTTCATGGGCTGGAAGGAGCGGGGCCCGGCATCGATGGTTTCGACATGGCCGCCGGTAATGTGCGCCAGCAAGGCGCCGTGTGCCGTGGTCGGAGGAGGCAGTTCGACCGGCCGGCCGTGCCATTCCGTGGCGGCAAAGCGCCCGGCCAGCAGGCCGACAGCGGACGACTCCACATAGCCTTCGCAGCCGGTGATCTGCCCTGCGAACCGCAGCCGCGGCTGCGCCTTCAGGCGCAGCATGCCGTCCAGCAGCCGGGGCGAGTTGAGATAGGTGTTGCGATGCAGTCCACCGAGCCGGGCAAACTCCGCATTCTCCAGGCCCGGGATGGTCCGGAAGATGCGCACCTGCTCGCCGTGGCGCAGCTTGGTCTGGAAGCCGACCATGTTGAACAGCGTGCCGAGCTTGTTGTCCTGACGCAGTTGAACGACGGCGTAGGGCTTCTGCTGCGGATTGTGTCGGTTGGTCAGCCCGACCGGCTTCATGGGGCCATGGCGGAGGGTTTCCGGACCGCGCTCGGCCATCAGTTCGACCGGCAGGCAGCCGTCGAAGTAGGGCGTGTCCTTCTCGAATTCCTGGAACGACATTTTGTCGCCGGCGAGGAGCGCGGCGACGAAGCCTTCATATTGCTGGCGGTCGAGCGGACAGTTGATGTAGTCGGCGCCGGAGCCTCCGGGGCCGGATTTGTCATAGCGGGACTGCATCCACGCCACCGACATGTCGATTGAATCGCGATGCACAACCGGCGCGATGGCGTCGAAGAACGCGAGTGCGCCTTCGCCGGTCATGCCGTGGATGGAATCTGCTAGGGAAGGCGCGGTGAGCGGGCCGGTTGCCACGATCACGCTGTGCCAGTCGGGGGAGGGGACAGTGACCTCTTCGCGACGCAACTCGATCAAGGGATGGGCCGCAAGGCTTTCAGTGACTGTCCCCGAGAAGGCTTCGCGGTCGACCGCGAGCGCGCCGCCGGCCGGAACCTGGTTTGAGTCGGCCGACCGCATGATGAGGGAGCCGAGGCGCCGCATCTCCTCGTGCAGCAGTCCGACCGCATTGGCCGAAGCGTCGTCGGACCGGAACGAGTTGGAGCAGACGAGTTCCGCAAATCCGCCGGTCTTGTGCACCGCGGTGTTGCGGACGGGGCGCATTTCGTGGAGCACCACCGGAACGCCGTGGTTCGCAAGCTGCCAGGCAGCCTCGGATCCCGCGAGACCCGCGCCGATTACGTGAACGGGTTGCTTCCGTACCGATGCCATGGACAATACCTAGGCGGCTTGGGACGGCCCGACAACGTGATTGTGGAGGCAGAATGCGGCTGCGGCTGATGGTGGCGTTGCTCGGTGGGGGCCTGTTCATGGCGCCCGCTGCGGCCGCGGCGATCGAGGTGTCTTACGCGATCGAGAGAATGTACTCGTCGGTGGAGATGCCGCCGCCGACCGCAAGCCGCATGACGGTGTGCTACGGCTTCGTCTGCCGCCTCCGCACGCACCTGCACTTCACTCCGGCCGATCGCAAGGCGCTGACCGACATTCTGGACAAGGGCAAGGCTTCTCCCGAGGAGGAGCGAAAGTCCCTGCAACTGGCCGTCAACTGGCTCGACAGGCGGATGGGCCCCATTCTCGGAACGAACCGGCGCGTCGCGCGGGCCGATATCCGTCACATGGACGCCGACCACAATTACGATTGCTACGATACGACGCGAAACGCAGTGAGCCTGCTGCTTGTGCTGCGGGAGTGGGGGCTGTTGCGCCACCACACCGTCAGCGACCCGCGCTACCGGGGCACTCTTATTTTTGGTCAGACTCCCCACAACACGGCGGTCGTCAAAGACCGGACCACCGGGGAGGAATGGGCCCTCGATCTGTGGACCAAGGGCTACAACGAGCTTCCCGAGGTGATGACGATCCGCCGCTGGGTGACCGAGAACTGACTGCCCCATAAAAGCGGAACGGCGCCCGCGGACGGGCGCCGTTCGTCATTCGGAAATCCGATCGTCAGGGATCAGGCTTCGGAGCTTTCCCAAGCCACGCGCGGGATGTCCGCGCGGGTGATCCCGATGTCGGCCAGCTCGCGGTCGCCGAGACGATTGAGCTCGGACAAGCTGCGGTTGTAGCGGCGCCACTGCTGGAAGGCGCTGAGGATGTGAGTCAGGAACATGGCCGTCTAACCTTCTGAGGGCAGGGGCGAATCCCCTGCGCTGTCGAGGGGATACATAGTTCCGTTTGGTGCATTGCAAAAGTCTTCATGTTGCGACGCAGCTTTGCAAATTACGCATGACATGTTAAGGCGGTCTCAATAAGTGTGGTCAAATATGGTCCGTGAACGTCGACTTTCTTTCTGGTATAATTAATTTCCATTTTGATGTCCGATCTTGTGAACGAAATTTCAGATTTCGAGCCGATTCAGAAAGAAAGACCTCTGCGAATTACGCGTAGCTTATCCGTCCGATATAGGTCTGCTTTCCCGTTCCTTGCCGATTTCGTGGCCATGGCGCCTGGTGGCAAAGTCCACGGCGAGCATGCCAGCGTCCAAAGCCGTCACGGTCACAGCTCTCGGCCTCGCCCAGATCCTGGGGTGGGGGACCTCGTTCTATTTCCCGGCCGTGCTCGCCAGGCCGATCGTGGCCGACACTGGCTGGTCCCTGTTCTGGGTGGTCGGCGGCACGTCGATCGGGCTCCTGGTGGCCGGCCTGATTTCGCCCCGGGTCGGGCGCCTGATTGACAGGCGAGGCGGCAGGCCCGCGCTGGCGCTCTCCTCCTGCCTCTATGCGTCCGGGCTTGCGACCATCGGGCTGGCGCCGACGTTGCCGGTCTATCTGACCGGCTGGCTGCTGGTTGGCGGAGGGATGGGGACGGGCCTTTACGACGCGGTGTTCGCGGCGCTCGGCAAGCTGTACGGCGAGCAGGCGCGCAGCGCGATCACCAACCTGACGCTGTTTGGAGGATTTGCCAGCACGATCTGCTGGCCGCTGAGTGCGTTGCTGGAGGAAACCGTGGGATGGCGGGGGACATGCCTCGCCTACGCGGCCATGCATCTGGTCATCTCGCTGCCGCTGCAGATGGCGGTGATGCCCGCCCTCAAGTCGCGGCAGGGCATGGATGCCGGCGATCTGGCACCTCAGAACGCCACGCTGGCCGCGAAGGAGCGGTTGCCGTTCGCGTTGCTGGCCCTGATCCTCACCGTGTCGGCCGGGATCGGTTCCAGTGTCATCGTGCACTTCATGATCTTCCTGCAGGCAAGGGGCGCCGAACTCGCTGTCGCGGTTGCGCTGGGCACGCTGTTCGGTCCTGCCCAGGTTGGTGCGCGTGTGATCGAGAGCCTGTTTGGCCGGCACTACCACCCGATCTGGACCATGGCGGCATCCTGCGCGGGGATGGCGCTCGGCCTCGGTTTCCTGCTCGGCGGCTTCGGCTGGCTCTGGCTGGCAATCCTCGTTTACGGCGCGGGCTACGGCATCATGTGGATTGCCCGGGGCACGCTGCCGCTCGCGCTGTTCGGTGCCGACCGCTACGCGACCCTGATCGGCCGTCTGGCGTTTCCCAGCCTGATCGTGCAGGCGCTCGCTCCTTCAGCGTGTGCCATGGCCATCGAGCGCTACGGCGCCGACGCCGCCATGGCAGGATTGGCGGCCTTTGCCCTCGTTAATGTCGCGTTGATCGCGCTGATGGGCGCAGTGAGCCGCCGCTGATCGCTACTTCGGTCCGAGGCCGGCGGATTTCACCACCTTGGCCCATTTCTCGACCTCGGCGCGGATTCGCTTGTCGAACTGCTTCGGCGAACTGCCGATCGGATCGGCGCCTTCCTTCTTGATGCGCGCGCGCACCGCTGGGTCGGCCAGCATCTTCGAGGTCTCGGCGTTGACCTTGGCGATGATCTCCTTCGGCGTTCCGGCCGGTGCGAACATGGCCTGCCATGACGAGATCTCGTAGCCTGGATAGCCAAGCTCGGCGATGGTCGGGACGTCGGGAAGGTCCGCCATGCGCTTTTCCGTGGTGACCGCGAGTACGCGAACCTTTCCGCTGCGGACGTGCTGCAGCGTCGAAGCCGACAGTGCGAAATGCACTTTCACATGGCCGCCCAGCAGGGCATTGAGCACTTCGGCGTTGCCCTTGAATGGCACGTGGACCAGTTTCGATCCGGTCATGGTGTTGAACATTTCAGCCGCGAGATGGGTGGACGTGCCGCCCCCTGACGAGGCGTAATCGACGCCTGAGGGCTGCTTTTTCGAGTATTCGATCAGATCCTTCACGCTGTGCACCGGCAGTGACGGATGAACCACGAGCATGATCGGGATCGACGTGAGTTCGGTGATCGGCGCGAAATCCTTGATCGGATTGTAGGGCGTTCTCTGCAGGCTGGCGTTGATGGCGAAAGCGATCGTTGTGACCAGCAATGTGTGACCGTCGGGCGCAGCCTTGGCGACGATATTGGTCCCGATCGTGCTGCCGCTGCCAGGCCGGTTCTGTACGATTGCCGGCTGCCCCCAGCTATCGTTCATGCGTTGGGCGATCAGCCTTGCAACGCTGTCCGTGGTGCCGCCGGCCACGAACGGCACGAGCAGGTCGATCTGCTTGCTGGGATAGGTCTGGGCCGAGGCGGGAAGGGTGATCGAAAGCGCAAGCGCGGCAACAACGCCTGTGCGCGGCATCCAGCGGGTCATCGTTTCCTCCGGTGGCGTCTGATCGATTGCGCCGTTGCGGAAGACTCTATAGCAATCGTGCGGTGTTTGGCCGTTCAGAAATCGCATGGACAGCACCATGAAACCGGTGCGTTTTCGAGCTTGACGGACCGGTGTTCTTGAGCTTCTCCGGCGAAATCGGACCGTAGTGACGCCAGATGCTTGTGCCTGCAAAGCCTGCGCTCGTGGAGATTCCCCTCATCGACGTTCGCGATGGAGGAGCGGTCCGGCACGCGATCGAGGGAGCGGCCCGGGCGCAGTCCCTGCGCGACGAATGTGTTGCGTGGCTGCCCGGTCCGGCGCGAATGGTTCTGCCGGTCATCGACGGCATGGCGAGGCGCTGGCTGACCCGATCGCAGTCGCCTTATGTCGACGAGATACGCCGAATTTCCTCCGCACTCGATTTTCCGGGCATCTGGTTTCTCAACGGATCCTATCAGTGGAGTTGCACCACGCTGGTGCGCGACGAAGGCGGCGTTCCGTGGCTCGCGCGCACGCTGGATTGGCCATTCCCGGGGCTTGGCCGCCATGTCGAGATCGTCTGGATGAGCGGACCCGCCGGTGAGTTTGTCAGCGCGTCGTGGCCGGGCTACGTCGGCGCACTGACCGCGATGGCGCCCGGACGGTTCGCTGCATCGATCAATCAGGCGCCGCTGAAACGCCGCACCACCGACAAGCGGCTGCGGCTGCTCGACATCGCGCTGAACGCGGCCCGGACGTATTTCAGCGTTCGCGCCGTTCCTCCCGACCAACTCCTTCGCAAGGTCATGGAAACCTGCCGCGACTTTGGAGAGGCAAGGGCTGTCCTGGAGCGCACTCCGATCGCGCGACCGGTGATCTACACCCTGGCAGGCTGTCTGCCCGGCGAGCGTTGTGTGATCGAGCGGACCGAGACGGGCGCCCGGATCTACGGCGATTTGTCGGGAGCCGCCAACGACTGGGCGGAGCGCCAGCCGGGATGGGAGGCGCGGATCGGCACCGACGAGCTGTTTACCCGCAGCCACGAGGATGCAGCGCAGCGCAGCCGTGATCGCAGGGATTCACTGGCGGCGTGGAACGGTGCATTCACGCAGGAGAGCTTCTCGTGGGTTCTGCCGCCGGTTCTCAACAAGTACACCCGCCTTGCGGTCGAAATGAGCGCAGCGCGCGGCATCATGCGCGTCGTCGGCTATGAGCGGGACGGACTGGAGGACACAGCCAGTCCGGCCACGTTGCCGCGTGAGGTGCGGGCGGCATAGCGGGCTCGCGGCGGCCGATCAAAACAGGCTTGCAACGTCGTCCTGCGTGGCCGCGATGGAGGGGCGTTCGCAGGCCTGCACGCCGTGTGCATCCTCGCCCGCCGCCAGGGCGGCCTTGATCTTCTCGATCAGTTCGAGCGCCGACTCTCGCGAAATCTCGACAGCCACGCGCTCCCGCGCACCGTCCGCCTCGCAGACGAAGTCGATGGCAAGCGCGTGATCCATCGGCGCGTGATACGGGTGGTCGTAGTAGACGTTTGCGGTATCGATCCGCATCCAGCCGCTCGGACCCTTGGCGCTGCCGCGCATTGCGGCCTTTTCGACAATGTAAGAGCACATATGCGTTTCCCTCAGGCGCCGAGATGCTTCCGGTAGAAGGCGAACACCTTCTTCCAGCCGTCGGCGGTTTGCTCCGCCCTGTAGGCGTCGCCGCGCGCGTAGTTGAAGAACGCGTGACCGGCGCCGTCGTAGCGGTGGAACTCGTAATTCTTGCCGAGTTGCTTCAGCCGCGCCTCGGTGCGGTTGACCTGATCGGCTGTCGGGTTGTGATCGTCGTTGCCGAACAGACCGAGCAGTGGTGCTTTCATCTGCTCGGTCAGGTCGATCGGGGCGACCGGGCGCTTGTCGTTGATCTGCCTGGGGTCGTCGACGATCACGTTGCCGCCCCAGCAATCGACGGCGGCGTCGATATCGGGGATCCGGCAGGCGGACAGATAGACATGGCGTCCGCCCGAGCAGAAACCGATCAGCCCGACCTTTCCGTTGCACTCCGGGCGGGCGCGGAGGTAGGCGGCGGCGCCGGCGACGTCGCCCACCACCTGACTGTCGGGGACGCCGCCCGCGGCGCGGACGCGCGCGCCGATATCGTCGTGGCTGCCGGGGCCTTCGCGGGAATACAGGTTAGGCGAAATCGTCGCATAGCCGTGATGGGCGAGTTTGCGGGTGGTTTCGATGGTCCACTCGTCCCAGCCCGGCATGTGATGGATCAGCACCACGCCCCCGAACCGCCCTGGCCGGGTGGGGCGAACGTAGTATGCCTCGCTGGTTTCGTTGTTGTGTCCATGAAACTGGACGTTCTCCGCAACGATATTCGGATATGACATGATGTTCCTGGCCACTGGCGGGTTCGCCTGGCGATGGAACTATAGCGGGCGGGCAATCGGCGGCAACGTGGCTGGAGCCGGGTTCGGTCGGCTGCGACGGAGCGTCGGCACTTCAGGAGAACTTGCTCGCTATGACCCCTCCAAGAGCTTTCTTTTTCGACGTGTTCGGCACGCTGGTGGATTGGCGGTCCAGCATTGCGCGTGAGGCGGCCGCGGTTCTGGAGCCGCTCGGTCATGCGCTCGACTGGCTCGCCTTCGCCGACGCCTGGCGCGGCGAGTACCAGCCCGCCATGGAGGAGATCCGGACCGGGCGCGCGCCGTTCTGCAAGCTGGACGTGCTGCACCGGCGCAACCTCGAGCGGATCCTGCCGCGCTTTGGAATCTCCGGCCTGCCGGAAGACACGATGCGCCATCTCAATCTCGCCTGGCACAGGCTTGACGGTTGGCCGGATTCCGCGCCGGGGCTGGCTCGTCTCAAGCGGCACGGCATGATCGCGCCGGTCTCCAACGGCAACATATCGCTGATGGTCGCACTGGCGCGGCGGAACGGCTTTCCGTGGGATGCCATCCTTGGCTCCGAGATCGCAGGCGACTTCAAGCCCAAGCCGCGGGTCTACCTTGCGGCCTGCGAGGCGCTCGATCTGCCGCCGGGCGACTGCATGATGGTTGCTGCGCACTCCAGCGATCTGGCGCAGGCGGCGAGGAACGGCCTGCGGACCGGCCACGTTGCACGTCCGAACGAGCACGGACCGGGGAAGGGAGAGACGGCCCCATCGGTGCCCGTGGACGTCGCGGCAGCCGATCTCGTGGAACTGGCCGGCAAGCTTGGTCTCTGACCGGATCACGAAACCGTGCTTCGGAGCAGCCGCGTCCGTGGCTCTGGTGTGATTGGCGCGGGCCGGACTGGCATGGTAACCCGCGGTTCATGGCGGGGAAGCGTGAGCCTCGGAAACGGCCCTGGGAGGTGTGGCGCGATGCCGGCGGACAATTGTCCGCGCTGCGGATCGCCACGCTTGGGCTGCTGCTGCTGCCGGCCGCAATCGCTGCCTGGGACTACTTCACGGTCGGGTTCGGACCGCGCCCGGTCAACGATGTCATTCATCGCACCGGCTATTGGGCGCTGCTGTTCCTTCTGATCTCGCTGGCCGTGACGCCGTTGCGGCGGATCGGGCGCCTTGCGCGATTGATCGACGTCCGCCGGATGATCGGGGTTGCCGCCTTCTTCTATGCGGTGGCGCACATCGTTCTTTATGTGGTGGACCAGCGCTACGATCTTCTGAAGGTCGCAAGTGAAATCGCGCTGCGGCTTTACCTGACCATCGGGTTTGTCGCGCTGGCAGGGCTTGCCGTGCTGGCTGCGACCTCGACCGACGGCATGGTCCGCCGGCTCGGCGGCATGCGCTGGGCGCGGCTGCACCAGATCACCTATGCCATCGCGCTGCTGGCGCTGATCCATTTCTTCCAGCAGACCAAGGCCGACGTCTGGCTGCCGACCTTTGTTGCGGGGCTGTTCGGCTGGCTGATGGGATACCGTTTCCTGATCTGGCGAAAATCCGAACGCGGCGAACTGCCGACCTGGTTGATCGCCGCGCTCTCGGTGGTGGTGGCAATCCTTACCTTTGCTGCGGAGGCGATAGGGATAGGCCTCGCGTTCGGCGTATCGCCCTTGCGGGTCCTTCAAACCGCGTTCGAGTTCGATTTCTATTCGATCCGGCCGGGCTGGTTCGTTCTCGCGGCCGGGATGGTTGTCGTGGTGTTGGATTTTGCGCGGGCGCGTTTAGCGAAGGCCAGGAGGGCCGCATCCCGGCCCAGCGGGCAGCCGGCCTGAATTTCAAATAAATATCTGCACATCCCGCCTTGGTTGCAGGCCGTCATCGTTTAATCGCAATCGAAACCGTAGCCTTCGCTGCCGGCCCCCTCCATTCGTTCGGGGCGACCGTCTACCATGGAGGTACAGGATGAAATCACTGATACTGGCTGCCGCTCTTTCGCTGGTGTTTGCCGGGAGCGCCACCGCCGCGACCTGCAAGCAGGACGCTGCCGCCAAGAAGCTGTCCGGTGCGGCCGCGACGAGCTTTCTGAAGAAATGCGAGACTGACGCGAAGACGAGGTGCGAGGCAGACTCGGCAGCGCGAAAGCTGGCCGGGGCGGCGGCTGCCAGTCACAACAAGAAGTGTATCACAGACGCGGTCGGAAACTGATCTCCGGCTGAATGTCCCGGCTTGGGAACGCGCGGCTACCGGTCGTTACCCGATCTGTGGCCGCCGTGCTTTCAACGGATCACGAAGCTTTTGGGATTCCACGAGGGCTTCGGATATCGCGGGTTCATTTCCTCAAGTTTGAGACGCACGATCCGGGCGATCGCGGCGTTGCGGGCCCATTTATGGTCGGAGGGAATGACGTGCCAGGGCGCGTGCGCCGTCGAGCAGCGCTGCAGCATGATCTCGTAGGCTTGCTGGAACTCGTTCCATAGCTTGCGGTCATCGAGATCGCCGGGATTGAACTTCCAGAGGCTCTTTCGCTCGGTCAGCCGGTCTTCGAGGCGCTCCGCCTGTTCCTTTTTGGAAATGTGCAGCATGAATTTGAGGACGGTCGTTCCGTTCTCGCTGAGGAGCTTCTCGAAGTTGTTGATCTGCTCGTATCGCTGCTCGATGGCGGCGGCGGGAGCGAGCTTGCGGACCCGGCCGACCAGGACATCCTCGTAGTGCGACCGGTTGAAGATTCCGATGTAGCCGCGCCGCGGCGCGGCCATGTGGGCGCGCCACAGGAAGTCGTGCGCCATTTCCAGTTCGCTCGGCCGGCGGAACGGCGTCACGGTGACGCCAAGCGGACCTGTGGCGTTGAAGACGCCGCGAACCGTGCCGTCCTTGCCGGCGGTATCGGTGCCCTGAAGCACCACCAGCAGGGAACGCTTGCCCTCGGCATACAGCCGGTCCTGCAAGGAATCGATGATCGCGGCATCGTAATCCGTCCGCTCCCGCGCGGCTTCCTTGTCGGATACACCGGCGAGGGACGTGTCCCTGGGGTCGAAACGCGAGAGTCTGACCTTGGAGCCCGGTCTGATACGAAATGCGGCCGCAAAGTCCTTCGCCATGTCGCTGTCCCCGTGGTGCATCCGCACGCGGACAGGACGCTAGCATGCTGGTGTCGAAACCGTCGATCCGTTGAGCGGGCCTTGCGCCGACGCCGTCGCGCTACGGGCCGGGCGGTCAGTGGAGGCGGGCAATCAGGGCGTCGACGGTCTGCGGATCCTGTTCCTTGATGAACCGGACGGCAAAGCCTTCGGTGAAGGTTCTCACGACGCGGCCGACGATCTGTCCGACGGCAACCGGCGTGCCGAGCGGCGGGATCACATCGGAATAGACGGCGACGCCGGAGGCGGACACGTCCTTGACCAGACAGTCCATCGTCGTGCCGTCGGCCAGCACGATCGTGGAGTGCGGACTGCGCGGCACGATCCGGGTGTGGCCGCGCAGGTTGGTGACGTCGTGGTTCTTGTATTTGTCGTACCACTCGATCCTGGCGGCCAGCTGGATGCGGTCGGACTTCGGCATGATGAGCTGGATGATGAAGCCGCCTTCGAGCTGCCGGATGATGGGGCCTTCGAAGCGTCCGAACTCGTCGATGTGGGCGATGACCCGTTCGCCGAGCTCCGCGCTCACGGGCGTCATCAGGCCGATCGCATGGCAGCTCATGTTCAGCAGGCGGCAGGGGAACTCGCGGCGCTCGCCTCCCATGAGCCTGCGGCTGGCAAGGATGAAGCGGCCGGGCAAGCTGAGCACGATCCGAACGTCGGTGCGACGTTCGATGACCTCGAAATCCTGATCGAGTGCGCTCGGCAAGTGTGACATCGATATCTCGCGCGGAGATTGTGTCACAGTAGTGGGCCCGGCTTAACGAAGGCTTTCGGAACGGCAGGCGCCCCGGAGACGGCGACGCCGTTAATCCGCCGTAAACGCGCGAGGCGCCCTGCCGGCCTGGTCGGCTGGCCCCAACGGGTCTATGGACCCCTGTCCCGGACCGGGAACAGCGCCACGGGGAATTCGGCCGCCGGACGGCGCACCCGCGGCGGGCGCGGAGCGGCTTCACGATGCGGCAGGTCGGCCACGACGACCTTGCGGTAGAGATGCCAGGTGGCATGGCCAAGCACCGGGATCACGACGGCAAGCCCGAAGAACGCCGGCAGCGACCCGATCAGCAGCGCGATCGCCACGATCAGTCCCCACAGCATCATCGTGACCGGATTGGCGAGGACCGCCTTTGCCGAAGTGGCCATTGCGGCGGTCGCGCTGATGTTGCGGTCCACCAGCAGCGGGAAGGCGACCACGCTGATGGCGAAGGCCGCCAGAGCAAACAGGAAGCCGACCAGGTTGCCGGTCAGGATCAGGCTGTGACCGGCCCGCGTGGTCAGCACGTCGCGTGCGAACGCCTCCAGCGATTGCGGTGTGCCGTATCCGAAGTGCGCGACGTAGATGGCGTGCGCGACCGCAATCCACACGCCGAAGATCACGCACAGGATCAGGCCCACGGCGAGGATTGCGCGGAAGGAATCGGCGTGGACGAGATCGAAGGCATGGGTCCACGAGGTGTCGTAGCCCTGCTCGCGGCGGCGGCTGAGTTCGTAGATGCCGACCGCGGCGAACGGCCCAAGCAGCGCAAATCCGGCGGCGAGGGGATAGAGCAGCGGCACCACGTCGTAGCCGAACGTGGCGCGGGCGATCAGCAGACCCGCCACCGGATAGATCAGGCTGAGGAAGATGACGTGGGTGGGCATCGCAATGAAGTCGTCGATACCCATGCGAAGCGCGTCCATCAGGTCCCGCAGGCCGATGGTGCGGATGCGCGGCAGGCTGTGAGCCTCCGTGCCGATGTGGGTCGTGTCCTGGTAAGCCATGACCGTCTCCTCCTGAACGTTCCGTTCAAGCGGGCGCGACCGGTGCGGGCTCTTCAAATCGACGGACCACGTCGAGTCGTGCCCCGCTAGACCTGCAGTTTATCACCGATCGGGGCCTTTTCCGGGCAGCGATGCTGTCTTACCTGTTGGGCTGGTTGAGCCGCCGTCTGCGGCCGCTCGAATGGAACAGGTGCCACCATGGCCGATCTCACACTTTATCACGCGGTTCCGTCGCGCGCCGCGGTTGCGCGCTGGATGCTCGAGGAGGTCGGCGAGCCGTATGACATTCATCTGCTCCGGCTCAGCGAGGGCGATCAGCTCAAGCCCGAATATCTTGCCGTCAATCCGCAAGGAAAGGTCCCTGCGCTTCGTCACAAGGATATGGTGATGACGGAATCGGCCGCGATCTGTGCGTATCTGGCCGATGCGTTTCCCGGCGCGGGACTGGCAATCCCCGCGACCGATCGGCGGCGCGGCGTTTACCTGCAGTGGCTGTTCTTCGCGCCGAGCTGTCTGGAGCCCGCGGTGCAGGATCGTGCATTTCCGCGCAAGGAGCCCGCGCGGCCGGGTGCGATCGGCTATCGCGACATCGACAAGCTCGCAGACATCGTCGCCGCAGCCGTGGCGAAGGGCCCGTACATCATGGGCGAGCAGTTCACCACCGCCGACGTGGTGATTGGCTCCGCAATCCGCTGGGGCACCATGTTCAAGCTCATTCCGGAGCGCCCCGAATTCGCCGGCTACACCGAACGGCTTGCGGCGCGTCCGGCGGCGCAACGCGCCGACCAGAAGGACAAGGAACTGGCGACGCCGTGAGCCGGCCGGATCGCTGGCCGTGATCCTCGCGGCATGCCTGTTCGCCGTCGGAAAGGCGCTGTGGCGCCAGCGGTCTGCCACCGGTGCTATGCCAAAAGATCGTTGAACTCCGGGTGCCGCGCCATGTAGGCGCGGACGAAGCCGCAGCGTGGCTCGACCTTGAGGCGCATCGCGCGCGCGGATTCCAGCACGCCGCGCACGAGCTGCGACGCGATGCCCTGGCCGCGCAGGTGGGCCGGGGTCTCGGTGTGATGCACGATCAGCCGGTCGCCTTCGAGACGATAGAGCGCATAGGCGGTGCCGCCGGCGGCGTCGAGTTCGAAACGGGACTGGGCCTGGTTCTGTCTGACGGGCATTCGCCGCATATAGGATGCGCGCCGGCGGAGCGGAAGCACCGCCACTTCAGTTGCGGTTTGGCGGCTCAGGCCCGCGGACCGGACCACGGATCGCGGATGGTGCCGTTGGCCACCAGCCGGTTCCAGACGAACAGCACCAGCAGCGCGCCGAGCGTCGCGGTGATGAAGCCGGCGCCCTGATCGGGGCGGTACCAGCCGATCGCCTGACCGATAAAGGTGGCGAGAAAGGCACCGGCCACGCCGAGCGCGGTGGTGAGAATGAATCCCTTCGGCTCGTTCGGCCCTGACGACAGGAAGCGCGCGATAATGCCGGCCACGAACCCGATGACAATGATCCAGAGAAAACCCACGGTCGCCTCCTCTTTGCGGGTGGGCAGTTCGCACGGTAGCGTAGAGAGTTGCCGGGCGGATCGCAATTGCATTGCGATGGCCCGTTCGCTGCCATGCAACCTTCACAATTGCGGAGCGAAAATCCGTCCCGGATTTCCGTTTGGGATTTGAGAGGAGGCGTCGATGGGCTTGATGGATATTCTCAATGGAATGCAGAACGGTCCCCGCGGCCAGACCGATCCGAACGCCAAGGGTGGCATGTCGCCGATCACCATGGC
>CAZGSW010000043.1:0-1392 GCA_964528635.1 uncultured Rhodoplanes sp.
CGGGTCCGCCAAATTCGGACCACATCCCGCGCCGATGTGCTAAACGGCGCTCCGGAGCCGGATTAGCTCAGCGGTAGAGCAGCGGTTTTGTAAACCGAAGGTCGGGGGTTCAATCCCCTCATCCGGCACCACGCCCCAGACGCCCCCGGACGCCCCAGCGTATCTCCGGGATCGGGACCACGCTCCCGCACAGGGTTGCACCGGCATCGCTCATTTACCCTCGCAGGGGCGCCTGCTCCCGAACGGCAGGTCACGGGTTCGTGAATTGCAGCGGGCCGGAGGCACCCTATCTCCCGTACAACGGAGCACGCTTCCCCAGCCCCCCACGCCTGCTCCGCGAAATACCCCGCTCCCAAGGCGGGGTATTTTTTTGCTTGTTACGCGGATGCGCGCTGAGCGAGATCAGGACTGGTGCGGTGGGCTGGGCGGATGGAATTCCCTGTCCCACTCGCCTTCCGAAAACTCCGGTTCAGTGGCGAGCGCGTTGAACTTTGCACGCTCCCAGACCGTCCGGTCGCTGACCGGGACACCCTCGTCAGCACAAATACGGAAGGCATACTGACGTATCTTCCTTTCGATATCCATGTCGGCCTCCTTCGCGGGACCAACGCACGGGCGACGAGAAATTTCCGTTCCGTCAATATTTTCGGCACGCGCAAATTTTCCTCAACGCGCACGACGCGGGGCGGCCCCTAGTTGCCGAACTTTTTCCTGAAATCATCGACGCTGTAGGACTTGCCATCCTGGGTGTCGATAATCGTCACCCCGAGGCTTTGCCTGCCACCCTCCGCAACGTGCAGCGCGTCATGCGCGCTGTCCCGCTCGTAGGACATCTTGCCGTCCAGACTGTTCACGTCGATGCGAAAGCGCACTACAAAAACCTCATGAAGGAAACGCCGAACTGGCTGGGACTGGTCCTGCTCCTGATCGTTGTCGCCGTCATCGCGATGGCGCTCAAGTGGCTGACCTGAGAGAACGGGCCTGGACCTGAAAAGCCGGCCCTGAAAAGAAAGAGGCCCCGCTTTTGGCGGGGCCCGTAAATTACTTCTTCTTGCGAGCGGTCTTCTTCTTCTTCGCAGCCTTAGCCTTTTTCTTCTTTGCCATGACAAGCCTCTTTCCGTTGAGCCATCCCCAAAGACGGATGCACGCACACCCTCGACCGATTCGGGCGCGCTTGTCTTGTGATGTTCACAGAAAAGCTGTGGCGATGTTCACAGAAAAACTGTGGGCCGCCGCGAGTTTCCTCAAATCCACGGAGGGCAGCTCCGAGTGGAAGCGGCAGCCCACTGCGTTCAGTGTAGCTGCGTCGCGCTCCTGCAAACAGGAAATTCTGAATTGTCCCCCGCCGCAGACTGCCGCGGAATTCATGTGAAAAATCAACGGAAACACGAC
>CAZGSW010000043.1:1492-15354 GCA_964528635.1 uncultured Rhodoplanes sp.
CCGGATCCACGCTCCCTTCGTCCGGATAAGATAAAAAGAGGCCCGCCAGCGGGGGACTGGCGGGCCTTTACGCGTCCGATGCAGGGTTGGGGTGTGTGCGTCGGTGATTGGAGAATACCCGTTGCCGCCGCCGGCGCTGTGACGGCCATCACAAAATGATGGAATGCCGGATCGGGCTTGACCGCCGGCCGGGTGGTTACGGCGGCGGATGGCTTTGCTAACGTCGGTGCTCTCCCCGAACCGATACGGAATGCAGGAGAACCTGATGCGCGCCATCACGCTCGACGAAGCCGTCCAGATCATCAACGAGACCTTCGCGGAGGCAAGGCGGCGCAATGCCTATCCCCTGACTGCGGTGCTGCTCGATGCGGGCGGGCGGCTCAAGTGCGCCATGAAGCAGGACGGATCGGCGCTCCTGCGCTTCGAGGTGGCTTACGGCAAGGCCTATGCGTCCCTGGCGATGGGCCGTCAGTCCCGGCTGGTGCTGCAGAAGGCCAGGGAGAAGCCACTGTTCATGCAATCACTGACCGAACTGGCCGACGGCCCGATGTTCCTGGAAGGCGGCGGCCAGCTCATTCGCGACGAGCATGGCGAAGTGGTCGGCGCAATCGCCACCACCGGCGACACCAACGAGGTGGACGACCTGTGCGCCATCGCCGGCATCCGCGCCGCCGGTTTCAAGAGCGACTACGACTTCAGCGAGGAGGACATGCGCCGGCTCAACATCAAGCCCGCGCCTCCGATCGAGGACCCGCGGGCGACCCAGACCGATCCGCCGGCGCGGCTACCACGCCCGGCCTGACGGACCGCCGGACGCCGGCAAGAACCCGTTCGCTCCTTCCGCCGGTTTCCGCCGAGGGAACCGGAACCCGTCCGGCACGTTGAGAGGCCGGACCGCGGCGCTTCCGCGGCGCCGGTGCGCATGCCGCGCACCGCTTCAACCGCGGATTTGCCATGTCCATCCTCATCAGCGTTCTCATTACATTTCTTGTCGTCGTTCTTGTTCTCTATCTGATCAACCTGCTGCCGATCGACGGACGCGCCAAGCAGATCGTCCGGATCATTGTCATCATCATCGGTGTGCTGTCGCTGCTGCGATACCTGGGGGTCTGGCTGTAGGGCCGGGCCACGGCAGCCCGCAGGGAGAGGTCGATGCCGCGCTCCGCCAATGCCGCCAGCGATCCGGACAACGGGTCGACAGGCCGTTCGTCCCGCTGGCTGGCGCTGGAGACACGCGACCCCACCCCGCTGGCGGACGCCGAGAGCTTCTGGCGCTCGTGTGCGCAGGCGGCGACCATCCTGATGGCCGTGCTGGCGCTGGGCGTGTTCCTGTTCTTTGCCGCCAAGCTGGTCGTTCCGGTGCTGGCCGCCATCGCGGTCGGCATGACGTTCGGTCCGGTCGTCGGCTATGCAAGCGCCCGCGGAATTCCGTCATGGGTGATGGCGATTCTGGTCCTGGTGCTGCTGATTGCGCTGGCCAACGGCGCCGTCATCGCGCTGGCGCAGCCGATCGCCGAGCTGTTCGGCCGTGCGCCCGAACTCGGAGGCGCGATCAAGGACAAGCTGCAGTTCATGGACCGGCCGATGGCAGCGTTCAACGAATTGCGTCAGACGCTCGGACTGGGACTCGGCAGCCTGTCCGACGAGGGCGTCAGCAACTCGCGCGTGCTGGAGGGCGTCGTCACGGTGGTGACGCCGGCAGCCGTGCAGTTCGCGATGCAACTCGTGCTGTTCTTCGGTACGCTGTTCTTCTTCATCATCGGACGGGCCGAATTCCGCAAATTCGCGCTGAACTGGTGCGCGACGCGCGAGGCCCGGTTGCGGGCGCTCAAGATCTTCAACGACATCGAGGACAACCTCGGCGGTTACCTCTTCGTCGTGACGCTGATCAATCTCTCGCTCGGCGTCGTGACCGTGGCAATGGCCTATGCGCTCGGCCTGCCGGCACCGATCCTCTGGGGCGCGCTGGCGTTCGCCCTCAACTACCTTCCGTATGTCGGTGCGGGCATCATGCACGTGCTGCTGTTTGTGATCGGGCTGCTGACGTTCCCCACCTTCCTCGGCGCGCTGCTGCCACCGGCCGTGTTCATCCTGATCACCACCATCGAGGGTCAGTTCCTCACCCCCGCTATCGTCGGGCGGCGGGTGTTGTCGATCCACCCGCTGTCAATCTTTCTCGGCATCGCGTTCTGGGCGTGGATGTGGGGACCGATGGGCGCCTTCCTGGCGACACCTATCCTGATCGCCGGCCGCGTGATCTACGATCACGTCTATCCCCGCCAGAAGACTGAATTGCCGGGCTGACCGGATCTCTGCCGCCGGCATAGAAACTGCTCCGGAACGCCCTGAACGATCCGGAGACTCCGTAGTCCGCCTTCCCCCGCCGTTTGGCCGCGGCCGGCGCCGCGATCAACGATTGGTCACGCGGATGCCGCCGTAGATGCCGAAGCCCGGGGCGAGGTACCCGTTCGGGTTCTCGTAACGCTCATTGAACAGGTTATCGATCCGGCCGAACGCGGTGACCCACTTGTTGACCTCGTAGTTCGCCGCCACATTGACGATGGTGTAGCCGTCGGTCTCGGGCCGGACCTGCACTCCGGCACGGTCGACGTCCACCCATGAGCTGAGGAATGTCGCGGTCGTTGACAGCGTCAGCGCATCGATCGGCTGCCAGATCGACTGGACGCTGAACTTGTTCCGCGGCCGGCGCAGCAGCTCGAGATTGGTCGTGGCGTCCCTGGCGATCGTGTAGGTGTGATCGCCCCTCACCCGCCAGCGATCCGTCATCGCCAGCGTGATGAAGGTTTCCATGCCATGCGTCCGCGCCTTGTCGATGTTGATGACGGTGGTGCAGAACGTGTTGCAATTGATCAGGTCTTTGATGTCGTTGCGGAAATATGTCGTGCCGAACCGCACGCGGTCGCCAAACAGCGGCTGCTCGAAACCGAAATCGTAGCCCTCGCTGGTCTCCGGCCGCAGGTTCGGATTGGCGGAGAAGAAGGGCGGGAAATCGACGAACAGCTGGTTCAGGGACGGGGCCTTGAAGCCCGTGCCGTAACTCGCCTTTAACTTGGTGTCGTAGGTCGGCAGGATCACTGCAGGCGCAACGCGCCAGGTGGTATGCCCGCCGAACAGTTCGTTGTCATCGTGCCTGACGTTGGCAACCACAAAAAAGCGGTCGGCGAACTGCGACTGCAACTCGATGAAGGCGCCGGTGTTCGAATTTGAGCGAGTAATCGGGCTGGTATTGATCTTCAGCCTCTCGGTGTCGTGCTCCAAGCCGGCCAGCACGACATGGCCCGGAGCGAAATTGAATTCGCCGAGCCAGTTGTACTTGTCGCGGGTTCCGTCGTTGGTGGTCGGCGCGCCGCTTGGCGTCGTGTTGCGGTTGGACACATCCGTATAAGCGGCGCCGAACCGGTTCTTGATCCTGCCATCCAGCGCGGTCCACAGCGCCTCGCCGCGGGTATAGAATTGTCGCGTCGAGCCGGTCGATTGCGCGGCCTCCGGCACGCCAGCAAAAAACGGCGGCGGAAATTCGGTTCCGGTAAAGCGCAGGAAGCCGTCGGTGTAGCGCGCCACGAAGTCGAGCGACAGGTTCTCCGTCACGTCACCGCCGAGCCGGGTCGAAGCCGTGGTGTTTTCGTAATAGTTGTCGATCGCGGCGCGGCCGGGCGGCAGCAGCCTTTGCGGCGTCACCGGCGTGTTGGCGACGTTGAGGTGCGAGACATTGAACGCATAGTGGAAGCGCGACAGCGATCCGCTCACCCCGGCGGCCTGGTTGAAGGTGCCGAACGAGCCGCCCTCGATCTGGGCACGCACCCTGGGCGGTCCCTCGCCCTTCTTGGTGGTGATGTAGATGACGCCGCCGATGGCATCGGCGCCATAGAGGCCGCTCTGCGGGCCGCGCAGCACCTCGATACGTTCGATGTCGTAGGTCTGCAGATGGCCGAAATCGAACAGCCGGCCGGGATTGCTCGGGTCGCTGACGTCGATGCCGTCGATCAGAACCTTGACGTGGTTGGAATTGGTGCCGCGCATGAACACGGAGGTCTGGCCGCCCGGGCCGCCGACCTGCACGACATTGAGGCCGGGAATCGTTTGCAACACGTCAGGCACGGTGCGGCGCTGGTCGCGCTCGATGTCCTCGGCGGTGACGACGCTAACCGAACTTGCGACCTGGTTCTGCGGCGTCGGAACGCCGGTCGGGCTGACCACGATCGACGGCAGTTCCATGCTGGTCTGCGCAACCGCCGGTGCCGACAAGGCTGCGGCTGAAATCGACGCCAGCAACAGAGTTCGCAACGAACGAGCAAAAACCTCTTTGCGATCCAACGGATCGCAATCGACGCACAACAAGGCAGCCATAGCCCCATCCTCCGCATGCGCGCTCGACGAAGGAGCGCCCGGTGAAATCACCGACGCGAAGGCACACGACAGACGACGCTACCGGCGTCCGGCCTGTGCAGTGATGTCGTGAAAGGAGCAGTCCCTGCACGGCATTCGCATCGGCGCGACGTCACCGCTGCGAACAGCCGCTCCGTATGGACCTCCCGTCCACCGGTTGGGTGACCGCGCTGGCAGGTCTCCTGGCTCGCGGGTCGTCACCGTGCGTCCGGCCTTCCCGGTTTCCCAGTGGCCAATGCGGACGCAGGCTCGCCGCTCACAGTTGCGGGGGCAGCCACGGATAGACGCACGTTGCGTATCGCAAGTGTGCGGTTTCCGTGTTCCCTCTTGCCTCCCCGGCTCGCACCGGGGAACCAACACACCCGGATGCTCGCCTCGATTGACCGCTCATGTCAAGCGTTGGAGTCGATGTCCACGGCTCGGGACAAAAGCAGTCCGCCACCAAGGATAAGGGAACGAGAAATGCGCGCCGAAAAAGTCCGGGCAGGACTTCTACCAAGGCTACAAGGCCGGGCAGGGCAACATGGTCAAGGCGCGCGACCTCCTCGACAAGATGGCGTCGATCTGCGGCAACACCGCGTGCCGCGAATACGTCATGCTGAAGGAAGCGATCGAAGGGCACGCCTGCCTGCCGAGCCCACAACGCACGGAGCCGTGCTATGGCACGGCTTCGCCGGTCTCGTTCAATAGCCATCCAAGATAATTCTGCTCGACGGCCTCCAGCGGCATGACGAGGATCGCCGGCGTTGAATATGGATGGGCGGCCCTCACGGCGGCCTCCACCTCGCCGGCAAGCGAGGCGCGCGTCTTGACGATCATTACCGCTTCCTCGGCGCGCTCCAGCCTGCCTTCCCACCGGTAGATGGAAACCATGCCGGGAAATATGTTCACGCAGGCGGCCAGGCGGCGCTCCACCAGCGCGGCGCCGGCCTTCTCAGCCTCGACAGTGGACGGCCAAGTCGTATAGACGAACACCGCGCGATCCATCTCCCATGTCCCTCTTTGGGGCGTTGACTGTCGGGCGCCCTGGAGCCTGCCGTGGCAAAGAACAGCCGGAAGCCCATATACGAGCGGATCGCTTTCGTGGCGAGCCCCGCCAAGGAGGCGAAACAGGCGCTGGCCCGGCTCACCAAGCGTTACGGCAACGTGCAACCTGACAAGGCGGATGTCGTTGTCGCGCTGGGCGGCGATGGATTGATGTTGCGCGCCCTGCACCGGCTGATGAACACCGGCACGCCGATCTACGGCATGCACCGCGGCACGATCGGCTTCCTGATGAACGAGTACCGGGATGCCCGGCTGCGAGAGCGGCTGGCCGCGGCCGAGACCACCATTATCCATCCGCTGGCGATGAGCGCGCGGACCACACGCGGCGTCAAGCAGCACTACGCCATCAACGAGGTGTCGCTGTTCCGCCAGACCTACCAGGTGGCGCGGCTGCAGATCATGGTCGACGGCAAGGAGCGGCTGTCCGAGTTGATGGGCGACGGCGTGCTGGTTTCGACTCCGGCCGGATCGACCGCCTACAATCTGTCGGCGCAGGGTCCTATCATCCCGATCGACGCGCCGCTGCTCGCGCTGACAACGATCAGCCCGTTCCGGCCCCGGCGCTGGCGCGGCGCGCTGCTGCCCGACAGCGCCAGCGTAACGATCAAGGTGATCGACCACGACCGCCGCCCCGTTGCCGCGGTCGCCGACCACGAGGAAGTGCGCAACGTGCGGGAGGTCAACATCCGCATGGACTACACCATGCCGATGCGGATGCTGTTCGATCCGGGCCACAGCCTGGACGAGCGCATCCTCCGCGAGCAGTTCGGATACTGACGATGGCTCCGACGAAGCGCCCCGCGGCAAGACCGATGGCGATCATACGCTCCGGCCATCTCTATGCCGGAGGCCGGATCAGTCGTTCGATCCAGGGCTCGCCGATGGTCGGGCAGATGTATGCCGAGTTCTGGATTCCGCAGAAGCTGCGCTGCCCCTACCCGGTGGTGATGATCCACGGCAACTGGCAGACCGGCACCAACTTCACCGGCACGCCGGACGGACGCGAAGGCTGGGCGCAATTCTTCCTGCGGCGAGGCTTCGCCGTTTACGTGGCCGATCAGGTCGCCCGCGGCCGCTCGCCGGACTTCTCCATGTCGCAGGGTCCCGTCGGGCCCGCCAATCTCGAGCGCACCGAGCGGCGCTTCACGGCACCGCGGCGTTACGGCCTGTGGCCGCAGGCGAAGAAGCACAGGCAATGGCCCGGCACCGGGCGCGCGGGCGACAAGGGATTCGATGCGTTCTACGCCTCGCAGTTTCCCTCGCTGATCGACAACGAGAAATCGCAAGCGATCAATCGCGATGCGATTGTTGCGCTGCTTGAGCGGATCGGACCCGCGATCCTGCTGACGCACTCGCAATCGGGAGCATACGGCTGGCTGGTCGCCGATGCGCGCCCCGACCTGATCAAGGCGCTGGTGTCGGTCGAACCCAACGGACCGCCGGTGTTCGAAACGGCCCTCAAGGGACCGCCGGACTGGTTCGAGGACATCGGCAAGAGGAAGGATTACGGGCTCGGCTTCGTGCCGATGCGCTACGACCCGCCGCTGCGGCGCGGCGAGAAGCTGACATTCGTGCGGCAGGACAAACCCGCCGCCCCCGATCTGGTGCGCGGCTGGCTGCAGGCAGAGCCCGCGCGCAAGCTGCCGAACATTGCGAAGGTTCCGATCCTGATCGTGGTGGCGGAGGCGTCCTACCACGCCGCCTACGACCATTGCACCGCGGCCTATCTCGAGCAGGCCGGCGTTCCGGTGACCTTCATACGGCTGGAGAATGCCGGGATCCGCGGCAACGGTCACATGATGATGCTGGAGAAGAACAGCGACGAGATCGCCGGACTCATGGCCGGCTGGATCCGCAAAACCGTGGCCACTGCCGCAAAGCGGCGGCCTTCGCGCAAACGCTGAGCAGCGGAACGGCAGCCGCGCTACGCCGCGCGGCGGCGCTTCACGGCAGCCTTCTTCTTTGCAGGCGCCCTCTTCCTCGCAGTCGGCTTCTTTTTCGCCGCGGACCTTTTCGGGCCCCACAGTTCCTTGCTGGCCAGCCTTGCCCCTTCCACCAGCGCCTCAAACTTCGCCCACATGATGCTGGGATGGACGCGGCGGTAGAACGGCCCCTGCGCGAAGCCGCAGTCGGTCGATGCGAGTACGTTCTCGCGGCCGACCAGTCTGGCAAGCCGCACGATCCGCTCCTGGATCAGTTCCGGGTGCTCGACGATGTTGGTCGCATGGCTGATGACGCCGGGGATCAGAACCACATCCTTCGGCAATTTGACATCGGCCCATACCTTCCATTCGTGTTCGTGGCGCGGATTGGCGCCCTCGATGACAAACGCTCCGACCTTGAGCTTGAGGATCAGGTTCACGATCGTCTTCAGCGGAATGTCGGACACATGCGGTCCCGGCCAGCTTCCCCAGCAGACGTGATAGCGGATCTTCTCGCGCGGCAGTCCCTTGATGGCCTCGTTCAGGATTTCGACGTGACGGGCCACCCACTTGAGATAATCCTGCAGCGAAGCCGGCGGCACCATGCGATCGAAGGTCACCGCCGTGCGCGCGTCGTCAAGCTGCACCAGCAGCCCGTTGTCGATGATCTGCTTGTATTCGCTTCGCATGGCGGCACCGATCGCGGCCAGCACATCATCGTCGTTCTTGTAATACTCGTTCTTGCGATCCGGAATCACGCTGGCGGGCGCCGCAACGGGCAGAAAGCCTTCGACAACGTCCGCCTTCGACAGCGCCGATTTGAAATTGTCGATGTCCTTCTGGAGCAGCGCCTGTCCGGTATAAGTGATCGGCCCGACGATGTAGGAATCCATCGTGGTGGCCACGCGCTCCTGGGCGTCCATTTCGGCATAGAACTCGGAAAATCGCGTGCGGTCGGCACCGCGGGCAAAGGTGTTCCCCCCCGAGAACGGACGCCGCTCGAAACCGCCGAGCCGCTCCAGCACGTACTGCGACCATGAGATCGCCTTGCCGAACTCGCCGTCGCTGACGACATCGATGCTGCATTCGGCCTGCTGCCTGACGATATCGTCGACCGAGGACTTGAGCGCCCGCTCGTATGCCGCTTGATCGTAGGGTTTGCCGCCCTGCTTGGCCCGGTAGAACTCCTGGAGTTCCGGCGGCCGGATCAGGCTGCCGACGTGGGTCGTTAGGATGCGATCCGTGCTGCGCTTCATGACGATTGTCCCGGCTGACGTCCCGCAAACCGTTATCAGGTCGCCGCTGCGTTGCAAATTCCGGCCGGACCTCGGATTCCGGCCCACCCCTCGCCCACCGAGAGGCCGGATCCGCAGAGCCGCGATACTAAACTGTTCCTTAACGGGAAATTCATAAGGTCTGCAGCCGGTGCCGGACAAACACGACCGGCGGGGCTGCATGGTTCGCATCGACTTCAACCGTCTGCGTTTCCTCGTCATCGACGACAACGCGCACATGCGGCGGATCATCCGCACGCTGCTGCACGGCTTCGGTGCCCGCGAGGTCTACGAGGCCGAGGACGGCGCTGCCGGCCTCGACGCCTTCACGCATTTCATGCCCGATATCGTGCTGACCGACTGGGCCATGCCCATCTTTGACGGGCTCGAACTCGCCCAGATGATCCGCCAGCCCGGCACCAACGCCAATCCGTTCGCTCCGATCATCATGGTCACGGGCCACACCGAGAAGGCCCGCGTGACGGCGGCGCGCGACGCCGGCATCACCGAGTTCCTGGCCAAGCCGATTTCCGCCAAGGCGCTGTACCAGCGCGTGGTCAACGTGGTCGCGAACCCCCGGCCCTTCATCAAGACCAAGACCTATTTCGGGCCGGACCGCCGCCGCAGCACAAGTTCGAGCTACGTCGGGCCGGAACGCCGCAAGGGTGGAAAGGCCGATGTGATCCGCCAGCAGACCTTGATGGACAAGGCCAGGGCCCTCGCGTGAACCGTTTCCGGAGTGACCGACGATGAGCCCCCCCAAGCGCGCCAAGGCCGACACGGTTACGTACGGCGACCACGAGGTCATCACCCCCGATACCAGCAGGATGCGCAAGCTGGTCAGGCAGGCGATGCCGGGGGATGACGATCCGATTGCACGCGCCGAACAGGCTCTGGCTCAGATTTCCGGTGAATTCTCCACCTGGATGCACGAGGAATGCGAGCGTCTTGATGGGGCGCGGCGCAAGGTGAAGTCGGATGGGCTTAACGTCACGACCAGGCAGGAGTTGTTCCTGGCGGCCCATGACTTGAAGGGCGATTCCGGCACGTTCGGCTATCCGGCGGTGGCCCCCGCAGCCGACAGTCTTTGCCGTCTGCTCGAACATACACCTGACCTGTCCCGGATTCCCGTGACGATCATCGACCAGCATGTCGATGCGATTCGCGCGATCGTCCGCGAGTATGCCCGGGAGGATATTTCGACCATCGCCAGCAGCCTGACACTGCGGCTGCGCCAGGTCACCGACGAGTTCCTGGCGGCGGAAAACCGCCACCGTCCGGACTATCTGAAAGCCGTGATGATCTCGCCTCTGGTGCCCGGCGAGGCCTTCTGATCAGGCAGCCTCGGCCTGATCGTAGTCGTCGTAATAGACCGGTGCCGCCTGCTCCCCAAACGGGGCAACGCTGTGGTCGGCCACCAGATCCTCGCAGAACAGACGGGCCTCCTCACGCGCCGCTTCGGCGTCATAACGGCGCAGCAGCGTCAGCAGCGGCTCGACATCGCCGACCGCCGCAGCCTCACAACTGGTCAACACGCGCTCGATGAGCCGCCGCTTGAGCCGACTCGCATCGCCGATCCCGTGATGGAAACCGTCCTCGCGCAACGCCGCAAGCGCCTCCCGGAACAGCGGATAGGCCGACGCCGGCAGGCCGGCCTTGTCGTAGACCGCCCGGAACCCGAAGCCCTTGCGGTCGTGCACGATGCCGACCACGCGCGGCAGCGACATGCCGGTCAGTTCGGAAAGAGATTCCTCGAACAGAGCCAGATTGCCTGACAGCAGAGCGCGCAGCACAAGACCTGCGGTAAGTTGCCCACTTTCGCGCAGATGGCGGACCAGCAGCCGCAACTCGCTGTCCTGGCTCGAAGCAGCCACGATGACGGTCGCCTTCTCGCAGGCTTCCCTCACGATCTTCTGGGCACGGTCGCACGGCAGCCATTCGCGCGCCGTCACGAAGTCGGCCAAGGTCTGCGACAGTTTAGCGACCAGGGCCTGGCGGTTCGATGCGGAGAGACTGTGCTGTGCCAGAAGCGCATCGCGGATGACCGCAAGATGGCCGTGACGCTCGACAATCCGGTCGAGCGAGAATGGTGCGATTTCGGCGCCCTGATTTTCCAACAGAACCAGGCAGGATTCCGCGCACGCGACTTCAGCGATCGCGGCCGCCACCGTCGAAGGGACGTGGACGCGGGCCGCCACCGCGACCTGGCGCTCGTCATCGCCGCTCGCCACCGCATCGATCAGGTCGGTGTCGAGGAAAAGCGGAGACGACCGCAGCAGCGGTGCGGCTACATCGGCCTGATCGGCAGCCAGCGCGTGAACGATCGTGGGAGGCGCATCCTCGTTGGCGGAAAACGCCTCCGACAGAGCCTGGCGCACCAGCGGGGACGGATCGTCCAGCAACATGATCATCGCGCCTTCGGCAGCCGCACGGTCATGATCCGACAGGTCCGAATAAAGATAGGCCCGGGCCAATGCGCTGGTCGCTTCGGCGCGTTCACCGGGTGAAGCAGTACGCAACCAGTGAAGAAATTTACGGACGATCATTGACGACTACCGACACGCTCAGCCGCGGAGGAAGCACCGCGGGACCGGCGCAGAACGTCACCGGCAGACAGACGCTACACGGAGAGATTTAAGAAACGGTTCACCATAAATTTCAGTAGGACTTGCCAAATTGTTAACGGCGTCAGACCCGCCCGCGGAACAGCGCACGCGCGTCAGCGGCGCCATCCTGAAACAGATTGAACGACGATCCCGGTTGCGGGTCCGGAGCGGCATCTGCCGCTCCGGCGACCGGCGCAGGATTCCCCTTCACGGGCGTCGGCGCATTCCAGAGCGCACTCACCACCGGAGCGACCGCCTCGCGCCGGGGATTGGTTCGGAACAAGCCGTGGAAGACCGGCGCTGCATCGACCTTGGGAAGCGCCGAGAGTTTTGCGGCATCGGCGTACGCCTGGGTCAATTCGGCGGCATCGGGCGCGAAGGCCGTCAACGTCGAGGCCGGGGCTGGCGCAGGGATTGCGGCTGGAGCGGTTACCGCAGCGGCCATTGCCGGCTGCTGGGCCTGCCGTGCGGGTGCCGCCTGGTCGCGCGCCGCCGCATAGCGCCCGACCAGCATGCGATAGACTTCGGACACGCTCCGCGCGCGGCCGCGCTCGTAGAAGATCGACGGATTGGATCGCGCCTGCCCCGGAAAGACATCGCCTGCGCGCGCATTGGGCCGGGACTCGGCAAGCGAAATCAGCCGCCCCGCCCCGGCCGAGCCGAGGAAGTGCGCGAGATAAAGTTCTCCTTCAGTGGCCTTGCGACCGAGCCGGTCGGCCAGCGCATCGGCATTGGCGCGCGTGTAGGCCCCGGCCATGACCGCATTGGCGGTCGGATCGAACCGCAGCTTCATGATGCGGTCGGCCAGCCGCGGATCGCTGACCGCATACTGGCCCGACGGCGTCCGCGCGATCGCATCGGCGGCCTTGCCGTAACCCAGCCCCGGTCCATGCTCTTTCAGCGTGGCCAGCCATGTCTGCTCAATGAACTGGAACAGGCCGCGCGCCGACGTGGTCGGTGCCGCCGCGCGCGGGTTGAACCCGGACTCGACGCTGGCGGTTGCAACCAGATACTGGAAGTCGGTCCCGGTCAGGCGGGACGCCTGCCTGAGCGCGCCGGTTACGGCAGGATTGGTGCCCGTAGCTTCGAGCGCGTTCATGCAATGCCTTGTCGCCGGGCCAAGGCCCGCCCGGCAGGCGGACACTGGGCGAGTATGGTAAACGAAAGACTAATTCGGGTTCAGCGGAGACAGGCAATGACCATGGCGGCACAAGACACGAACCGGCATAAGCGCGGCGGGCTCTATTTCGAGGGCTTCACTGTCGGCGACGTGTTCGAACACCGCTACACCCGCACGGTCACACAGATGGACAACATCCTGTTCTCCAACATGACGCTCAATCCGCAGCCCCTGCACATCGACCGTCACTACTGCGAGCAGGAGACCGAGTGGGGCCAGCCGCTGATGAACTCGCTGTTCACGCTGGGCCTGATGATCGGCATCTCGGTCAGCGACATCTCCAACGGGACCACCATCGCCAATCTCGGCATGACGGAGACCCGGTTTCCCCACCCGCTGTTCGAGGGCGATACGGTCCATTGCACCACCGAGGTGCTGTCGAGGCGCGAGTCGAAGTCCAAGCCCGGAGTCGGTATCGTCGAGTTGCTGCACCGCGCTTATAACCAGGACAACAAGCTGGTGGCGGAGTGCCGGCGCCAGGTTCTGGTCCGGATGCGACCGAATTCGTAGGTTAGGCGCTCTTATCGCGGCTGACGCACGGCGCTGTCGATCAGGTCCTCGAGCGCGGCGATGCAGGCGCGATCGCCGTAAAGGACATGCTTGCGCTCGGCGATTTGCCTGCCGATGGCGGCGCGCCGGTCCGCGTCGCGGGCCAGCGCCGCCGCAAGTTCGACGTAGCCGTCGATCGACTCCGCGATCGTCTCGGTCACGCCCATCATCTGCAGGATCGCAGCGCTGTGCCGGCCGCGCATGAGCGAGCCCGGCACCGTCACGATCGGCAGATTGTGCGGCAGGCTCTCCAGCGTGGAGTTGCAACCCGACCAGCCGATGCTGTCCAGGAAGACATCGCACTGGCCGATGGCGGCGACGAACCGGTCGGCGCCGAGCCGCGGCAGGAACGTGCAGTGGTCGCTCATGTTCAGCCCGTGCGCTGAGAATGCACGGTCGAGCCGCCAGCGGAACAGTTCGTTGACCCCCTCGCCGCCCTGATGGCGGATGAAGGCAAACTGGCAGTCTCCGGCCGCCCTGGCGATGCGCGGAAACACGTCGTCGTATTGCGGCAGATACTTGAACACCGACTGTCCGCACCAGAACGCGGCCGCGTTCTCGCGCAATCCCAGCTCGGACCTTGAGACGAAGGCTGGCGGAAGCTGGTCCGGCTCGTAGTAGATCGACAGGTTCGGCAGGCGCACCAGCCGCTCGGTATAATGGCTGTCCGCGCCGGGCGGCTCCATCAGGTCGCTGCTGAGGAAATAGTCCATGGTCGGCAGGCCGCTGGTTTCCGGATGCCCCCAGGACGTCATCTGCACCGGCGCCAGCCGCTGCGCGGCAAGCTGGCCGGAGATGTTGTCCATGCAGAGGCCCGGATAGATCAGCACGTGCGGCGCGTCGGAGGCGATCTCGCGGCGCCATCCGTCCGCTTCCA
>CAZGSW010000043.1:15454-20733 GCA_964528635.1 uncultured Rhodoplanes sp.
CGGCCGGCGGCGTGGTCGTTGCAAAGGCCCAGGAGTCTTTCGCTGTAGGCATCGCGCTGGCGCGATACCTCTGCCTCATCGGCATAGAGGATCGGCAATTCGGCGATGCAGGATGCAAACGCCGCTTCGGCATAGCCCGGCCGCAGCATGAGCGCCTGGCGGTAGCACTCGACGGCATCGGCATAGCGGTTCTGCTCGCTGAGCAGCTTGCCGCGGCCGTAGAGGGTCTCGGCACTCTCGGGCTCGCCGGCCCGTGGCCGCAGCGCCTCCTCGTAGCGACCCAGGGCATTGAGGGCCGCGATGCGGTTCTTCAGCGCGTCGGGATGCGCGGGATTGACGCCCAGTGCACTTTCGAACGCAGCCAGCGCCTCTTCCTCGCGCTTGAGGAACAACAACAAGGTGCCGCGATTGTTGTGCGCGTCGGCATATTTCGGCCGCAGCGTGAGCGCGCGGTCGTAGCACTTGAGCGCCTCGTCGTTGCGCCCGTTGGTACGGTAAAGATTGCCGAGGTTGTAGTGGGCCTCCGCGTAGGACGGCGTGATCGCGATCGCCTTGCGGTAGGCCTCGATCGCCTCCTGGTCACGCCCCAGCGCGGCAAGGACGGCTGCGCGATTGTTGTGCGCCTCGGCGAACTTCGATTTCTGCTGGATGGCCAGATCGAAGCTCTGCAGCGCCTCCTCGTAACGCTTGAGCGCGTTGAGGACGAGGCCGTGATTGAGCAGCACCTGCGGTGACGGCTTGCGCGCGCGCATGGCCGCGGAGACAAGTTGCAGCGCTTCGGCGGGCCGGCCCCGCGCCAGCTTCACCAAGCCCAGCATCTGCAGGGCATCGAAATGGTCCGGCCGTACCGCGAGAATGGCGGCGTAGAGCTTTTCAGCCTCCACCAGCCGCCCTGCCTTGTGCAGCTCAAGCGCCTGCGCCAGCGTCTGCGGCACGTTGATCGGCTTGGCGTTGGACAGCGGCGCAAGTGGCATGGGACCCTTGCGACGGGGGGTAAATCAGACTCGCTGAGTCGTCCAGCCGTTGCATGCCATCGCGCGAATCGTTCGGATATGATCCGGCGCGCCACCTCACAAGGATCAGCCCATGCGTTCGCTTCTGTTCATTCCCGGCGACAGCCCCCGGAAACTCGAAAAGGGCGTCGGATCGGGAGCCGATGCCGTGCTGGTCGATCTTGAGGATTCGATCGCGCCGGAACGCAAAGCCGAGGCGCGCGCCATCGCGGCGGCGTTCCTAAAGGAGGCCCGCCCCGTCAAGGACCGGCCCCGCCTGTATGTCCGGATCAACGGGCTCGCCACCGGGTTGACCGACGACGACCTCGACGCCGTGGTCGCCGCGGCGCCCGACGGCATCATGTTCCCCAAGGCCGACGGAGGCGCGGCTGTGACCCACTGCGACGCCAAGCTCACCGCCCGCGAGGCGCTCCACGGCCTGCCGGACGGCTCGATCGACATCATCGCCATCGCCACCGAAACCGCTGCGGCCATGTTCCTGGCCGGCACCTACAAGGGCTCCAGCAAGCGCCTCAAGGCCCTGACATGGGGCGCGGAAGACCTGTCCGCCGAACTGGGGGCGGAAGCCAATCGCGACCGCGACGGCAATTTCCTCGACCCCTACCGGCTGGCGCGCAGCCTGTGCCTGATCGGCGCCGCACATGCCGAGGTTCAGGCGGTCGATACGGTCTATATCGACTTCCGCAACGAGGCCGGCTTCCGCCGCGAATGCGAGGAGGCGCGGCGCGACGGCTTCACCGGCAAGATGCTGATCCACCCGGCACAGGTGGCGATCTGCAACGAGGTGTTCACGCCGAACGACGAACAGATCAGGCGGGCAGAGGCGGTCGTTGCCGCATTCGCAGCCAATCCGGGCGCCGGAACGGTGGGGATCGGCGGCGTGATGTTCGACCGGCCTCATCTGGCGAAGGCCAGACAACTCCTCGCGCGGGTGAAGCCCTCCGGCTAGCGATTCCCGCTGAGCATGGATAGCGCACGATCGCGGTAGCGGCCGTCGACACAGGACTGAGGCGGCCCAAGCCGGGCGCCGGTTGAGGCCGTGCGCAACCGCAGCATGGTTTCGAATCCGGGCAGATCGAACGCCGCATCCCATGCCAGACCGTGGGCGGGATCGGCAGCGGTCCCGACCATTTCGGCGGCAACATCCTCCGGCACGCGCAACCTTTCGGAATAAAGGCGGATCGCCGCCGAGCGGTTGACCGGATCGAGCGACCATCTCAGCCCTTCGATCATCGCGGCGAGATAGCCTGCCAGCGTGTTCGCATTGGCGCTCGCCCAGCCGCGCAGCACGTACGGCACCGTGCCCTGATAGGCTCCGATCTCGGCAACCACCGGCCCGAGATCCTTCAGCCCGGCACGGCGCGCGTGGATCGCATTCGGCGGATTGAGGATCGCCGCCGCCATGCTCCTGTCGGCGCGCATGGCCTCGAAGCGCCGGAACGGCGCCCCCGCCTCGTGGATGAGGTAGTCACCAGGCCCCAGCCCGTGCCGCCGGAGGATCTCGTAGAGCACGAACGACCATCCGGTGTCGGCCACGTCGGCGACCAGCGTGCGGCCGCGCAGCTCTGCAATCGATCCGACGTCAGGTTGCACGAACAGGTGGTTGAAGCCGTTGTCGCCGCCCGCCACCACGACCGCATCGATTCCGGCCACGGTCATCGCCACGCACTGGTCCGCCGCGCCATGCACGATCTGATAGCGGCCGGCGGCCAGTCCCTCGCGCTGCTCTGCGGAGTTCGGGGCCGGCACCAGTTCGACGGCAAGCCCGAACCGCTCGAACGATCCGTTCGCCTGCGCGGCATAGAGCGGCAGCGTCTGCGTGCCGGGAAACACCATCACCGTGAGCCGCAGCGGCGTCACGGCTTGTTGTAAACCTTGTCCGGATCGAACGCCTTGCCGGCGTCGCAAAACTCGAGCGTCACCACGCTGTCCTTGCCGAGCGGCACCGCACGATAGAAGCAGCTTCGGCGCCCGGTGTGGCAAGCGCCCGCGCCGTGCTGCTCGACCCTGATCCAGACCGCGTCCTGGTCGCAGTCGACGCGCATCTCGATCACGCGCTGCACATGGCCGGAGCTTTCGCCTTTCTTCCAGAGCGCCTTGCGCGAGCGCGAGTAGTACCAGGCCTCGCCGGTCGCGATGGTCCGGTCCAGCGCCTCGCGGTTCATGTGCGCGACCATCAAAACCTCGCCCGACCGCGCATCGGTGGCGACGCACGTCAGCAGGCCATCGGCGCCGAACGCTGGCGCGAAGGTCTGGCCTTCCTCGATTTCGGAACTGGCGGACATGCGAAGCACTCTAGCCGATTGCAAAAACGAAAGCGCCCCACCCTGACGGATGAGGCGCCAGCAAAAGTCCGGCCGCGCTCGCTAACGCTGGCCGGCGCGCACCAGCGACAGGAACCGCAATTGCTCGTTCGGATCGTCGCGGAAGATGCCACGGAACTGAGTCGTTACCGTCAGGGCGCCTGGCTTCTCGACGCCGCGCAACGACATGCAGGTGTGTTCCGCCTCGATCATCACAGCCACGCCGCGCGGCGTGAGGATTTCCTCGATGGCGGTGGCGACCTGCGCCGTCAGGTGCTCCTGAGTCTGCAGGCGGCGCGCATAGACATCGACCAGGCGGGCCAGCTTGGACAGGCCGACCACACGGTCGACCGGCATGTAGGCCACATGCGCTCTGCCGGTAAACGGCATCATGTGGTGCTCGCACGCCGAGTTGAAGCTGATATCGCGCACCAGCACGAGGTCGTCATAGGCGGCGGTTTCGGAGAAGGTCCGGTCGAGCACCTCGGCCGGGCTCTCCCGATAGCCGCGGTAAAGCTCCTCGAAAGCGCCGACCACGCGCTTGGGCGTGTCGAGAACGCCCTCACGCTTCGGGTCGTCGCCGATGTAGGCAATCAGGGTGCGCACAGCGGCCTCCGCCTCGTCGCGGGTCGGCCGCGGCGAAACCGGTTGCGGCGCGTTGTGCACGTGTTCGGTCTGGGCCCCCTTGGGCCAAGGCTTGACGATGGCGTCCATGGTCTCTCCGTTCGACCGGCTCCACGGACATGCCGGAAGCCGGATGTGTCACCGGTGGGCCGCGTGACCCGCGCCGATCTGTGGCTTACCACAGGGGCCCTCGGACGCCGCATTCCCGATCCGCATGGGCCTCCCCGCGAAAGCACGGGACAGACCCTAACCAAGCCGGCACGAAACCCTTTCCGCACCGGGCCTTACCCGCCATATATAGATCAACAGGTTCCGAACACAATTGATTCCGTTGCGGTTTGGGAAAACCGGCCGGAATCCCTCCGGATCGCCATGCTCAACGACGTTTATAATCGCCGGATCCTCGAACTCGCCGCGGGCATCCCTCGTCTCGGCCGCCTCGACGGGCCGGATGCCAGCGCCACCGCACACTCCAAGTTGTGCGGCTCAACGGTGACCGTCGACCTCAAGATGGACGGCGACACCGTCACCGACTTCGCCCACGAGGTGAAGGCATGCGCGCTCGGCCAAGCGTCGTCCTCGATCATGGCGCAGCACGTCGTCGGCTCCAGCGCGGATGAGCTGCGTTCGCTGCGGGAAACCGTGCGCAAGATGCTCAAGGAAAACGGGGCTCCACCCACCGACGGAAAGTGGGCCGACGTGGCCGTTCTGGAGCCTGTCCGCGACTACAAGGCCCGGCATGCTTCAACTCTGTTGACCTTCGACGCCGTGGTGGATGCGATTGGCCAGATCGAAAAGCAGCGCGGGGGCAAGGCTTGAACCGGATCGTCACCGCTCTCGCATTCCCGCTGCTGATCGCGGCGATGATCCCGGCCCAAGCGCAGATGGCCGATTGCGGGGCGGAGGCGGCGCGCATTCGCCGCGCCCAGACAGAGCTGCCGAAGCTTGAGGTCGCTCCCCCGGGCGACCGGCAGATCGTGTGCATTACGCTTGAGACAAATCTTCTGTTCGCCAGGCAGATCGCGGCACACCTTGCCAAATGTCCGCGCTCGCCGCTGGCCGGCAGCGGTGCGACCTGGAGCAGAACCGGCCGGGACTATCAGGCGCTGTTCAAGAAAAACGGCTGCAAGCAGGCCATCAAGGGCTACCGCGGCTAAACGCGGAGCCCGCATTCGGCACTCTAGCGCGGCAGCACCTCCGCCTCGCGGCGGAGCTCGGTGCGCACCGTGCTGCGCGCCATCGGCCGCGGCGCGGCACGGCAGTTCGCAGCCAGTTGCTGGAAGCCCTTCGCCAGACCGGCGTTACCGAGCCTGATCGTCGTGGCGCGGTCCTCGCTGGT
>CAZGSW010000043.1:20833-23560 GCA_964528635.1 uncultured Rhodoplanes sp.
TCCTTGCCGGAGTCCGCGCACGCAAAGGTGAGATCGAACGTTCCGATTTCCTCTCCTTCGATCGTGAGCGGATGCTTGCGGGTGAGCATGACGCGTCCGGCGTTCTCCAGCGTCACCCAGCTCCGCTCCTGAACCAGGGCGCGGTTGCCGTTGGAGAGTGGCTGCGACGGCACTGCGGTTCCGGACGAAATCTCGCGCACGTCCCCGGCGGTGACGATCTTCATGCTACGAAGTTCGTTGCGCGACAACAGGCGCATCGGCTCCCACGGCGGGATTTTCAGCGCAACCTCCAGCAGGTCGATCGCGCCACCCATCTCGACGGTGTATTGGGCGAGCCGTCCGATGTCGCGCTGCACCAGCACGAGATCCTCGGCGGAGTAGTTGGCAGCCGTCGGATCGTCGCGGCGATCGCCAAGCCATATCTGGTGAACCAGGACGCGTGCCTCGACCGGCACGGTGCGCTGGACGCCGGCCAGCAGCACGAACGCGCACATCGATTCGCAGTAAGCCTGCGGCGCGATCTGGGCGCGGCGCTCGCCGTTCGCGGCAGGCGGCAGTTCCACAGTCCGGCCCACCGACGTGCCCATGCCGAGCTTGCGCACCAGCCGGCCCAGCGCCAGAGCGCCAAGCACCGAACCGCCGTCAGAATCCAGCACCATCACGATGCCGTTGAGGTTGCGGTTGCGGGAAAATCGTTCGAAGTCGCGCGCGGTGTCGGCCGTTATGGCGCCCGTCGCGGAGATCCAGGTCCGGCATTTCGGCCGGCACGATTCCACCGGCCCCTCAAGCCGCGCCTCGAACTGCATCGGCTGCGCGCGCAAATCGGAAGCGACAGACGGGGTCGAGCCCGTGCTTGGAAGCGCACAGAACGCAACCGCACACGCGCCGACGACGAATCGATTCATTCGAAGTCCCCCTGTATCGGAGCCCTCACTCGTGGAAGTGTCCTCCACGTTATGCAAAAGGCGGACCGACTCACCCTGTGGAACCCTACTATCGGCGGCGCAGATTCGGGTCTAGTGCAAATAGGCCACGATGTTGCGGCGTCGCTTCATCGATCCGCACCGCCGGACCGAAGCGCTTGATGCGAAACAATGATGGCGGCTTCGCGATGCAACAAATCTGCGTTCGTTCGAATCGCTGCGAGCGATGGAACCGGGAACCCGTTGCGATGAAGCCGCGTGCGCGCTGGAACTCGCCAACGCTCTGGCCGCGCCTGGCAGCTCGCGCGCTGGTCAAGACATATCGTTACACGTTGTCGCCGCTGATCGGGTTCCACTGCCGCTACCTTCCGACCTGTTCGGACTATGCCGATCAGGCTCTGGAAAAATACGGGCTCTGGGCGGGCGGATGGATGACGGCTGCGCGGCTATGCCGCTGCCATCCATGGGGCAACTCGGGGCTCGACTTCGTATGCGAGCAGGCTCCCGAGCGGGCACGCTGGTACCTGCCCTGGCGCTATGGCCGGTGGCGCGGCACCAACGCGGAACCGCCGGCAGGCTCCTAATCGATCTTCAGCTCCCGGCCCACAGCATTGAAGCCACAGACCGACGCCTCGGACCTGAGCGCGTCCCTGAGTGTCCCGATCACGGCGGCCGTTGTCCCTTTCGGGGCCATCACTCCGTTCCAGCCCGGTACAACGAGGCCCCTGAGGCCGAGCTCGGTGAGCGGCTTCACATCCGGCAGATCGAACCGGCCTCCTTGCTGGCGCACAGCGTGTCGATGCTGTTGCCGGTCTGCCCGATCGGCTCGAAGTCGCGCAGCAGATCGACGTTGGAATTCGGCCGCACCGCTGGCCCCCGGACGGGCCGCTTCAATTGCGAAATCGTTGCCTCCGCCCCTGCCCTGCGTTATGCAGCGGCCCCAACGCTTACCTGCATTCGTAGGCAGCGAGTGAGCAAACGGAGACGATCATGGTCGCTGTGACCTTTCCCGACGGCGCGCGTCGGGAGTACCCTGCCAACACCACCGGCCTCGACATCGCCAAGGGCATCTCGCCCTCGCTCGCCAAGCGCACCGTCGCCATGGCGCTCGACGGCATCGTCATGGACCTCGCCGATCCGATCGAGAAGGACTCCACGATCGAATTCCTGACGCGCGAGGATCCACGCGCGCTGGAGCTGATCCGGCACGACGCCGCGCACGTGATGGCGGAGGCCGTGCAGGCATTGTGGCCCGGCACCCAGGTCACAATCGGCCCGGTGATCGACAACGGCTTTTACTACGACTTCCACCGCAACCAGCCGTTCACGCCGGAAGACCTGCCGGTCATCGAGAAGAAGATGCGCGAGATCATCGCGAAGGACAAAGCCTTCACCAAGGAGGTGTGGCCGCGCGAGGAAGCCAAGCGCGTGTTCCGCGACAAGGGCGAGAGCTTCAAGGTCGAGCTGGTGGACGCGATCCCGCCGGGCCAGGACCTGAAGATCTACAAGCAGGGCGACTGGTTCGACCTGTGCCGGGGTCCGCACATGACCTCGACCGGCAAGATCGGCAATGCCTTCAAACTGCAGAAGGTCGCAGGCGCCTACTGGCGAGGCGACTCCAACAATCCGATGCTGACCCGTATCTACGGCACCGCATTCGCGAAGCAGGAAGAGCTCGACACCTACTTGCACCAGCTTGAGGAGGCGGAGAAGCGCGATCACCGCAAGCTGGGCCGCGAGATGGACCTGTTCCACTTCCAGGAGGAAGGCCCGGGCACGGTGTTCTGGCATCCCAACGGCTGGA